>FR898437.1 GCA_000437515.1 Acidiphilium sp. CAG:727
GCCGCGCGGCGAAACCCGCCGGAGAAGATAAAAAATGAAACCTTTGGTTAAAAAGAGTAAAAAAGAAGTCAGATATACATTTTTTATGCTGATTCTGCTCGTGGTAACGTCGATATGTCTTATCGGGTTGGGGACGAAGATCAGAAGATTTATTTGGTTTTGTTTGCTCCCGTATTTGCCGTTCTCGTAATTACGCTGATTATAAAGCCCAAAGTTTACGTTAATCTCGACGATAACGGCGATTTGGTGATATATGACGGTACGCGCGTCCGCCCCGAAGAAATAGCCGACGTGTCTTATCACGAGTATCACAGATATGGGCATAGCAACGATACTATTTACGCCGCAATCCGTCTTAAAGACGTAGGCGACGTAGAATTGAAAACGACCGACGGAAGGGACTACAGATTCGTAAGCGTAGCCGACTGCGAAGAATCGGCAAAAGAACTTATTCGTATAATGTACCAAGCGAAAGGAGCAAAAATAGACGAGGAAGAAACCGAGCCGGGCGAAAACGGCGAAGATTATAAGTAAGGATACAGAATGGATATTCAGCGTATACAGTGGTTTCCGGGGCATATGACGAAAGCCCTGCGTAAAACCGAAGAAGACATAAAACTTTGCGACGGGGTTATCTACGTTCTGGACGCCCGCGCCCCTTTCGCGTGTTTCAACCCCAAACTTTCGGCAATATTCAAAAACAAACCCGTGGTGTATTGCGTAAACAAATGCGACACGATTTCTTCGGGTGCGCTTTCGCTTATCTGCGAAGAATTAAAACGTCGCGGCTTAACGTACGAAACCACCGACGGACTGTCTAAAAAAGATACGGCAAAACTCAAAGCGGCTTGCGCCAAGGTTATGAGCGAACGTATAGAACGAGATAAACAAAAGGGCGTAAAACGCACTCTTCGCTTTATGGTGGCGGGTATTCCTAATACGGGTAAATCCACCATAATCAATACGATTTCGGGCGGAAAACGCGCCGAAACGGGCGATAAAGCAGGCGTAACACGCGCCAATAAATGGGTACGAATGGGCGATTTCGAACTTCTCGATACGCCCGGCACGACTTCGCCGAGTTTCGAAAATCAGGCTTACGCGAAACACCTTGCTTATATCGGCTCGCTTAACGACGAAGTTCTCGACACCGAGGGGCTTGCGCTCGAACTCATAAAAGAGTTAAGCGTGATCGCGCCCGAAAAATTCAAAGAAAAATATTCGCTCGAAACGCTCGATAAAGAGCCTCTCGGACTTTTCGACGATATATGCAAACGCCGCGGGTTTATTCTTAGGGGCGGCGTAAGCGATTATACGCGCTGCGCGAAAGCGGTCATCGACGATTTCCGCAAGCAACGCATAGGCAAAATCTGTTTAGAGGAAAGACCGTGAAATCAAAAGTAAACGTTAAAGAAAAGGTCGATTTCGACGTCGAAAAATCGGGCGGAGCGAAATATATCGCGGGTATAGACGAAGTGGGCAGGGGGCCGCTTGCCGGTCCCGTCGTGTGCGCGGCGGTCATATTGCCTTACGACGGCGAGATTATCGAAGGTATAAACGACAGCAAAAAAGTGAGCGAAAAGAATCGCGAACGGCTCGCTAAACTCATTCGCGAAAAGGCTATCGCCGTGTCCGTTGCGCAAATCGAACCCGACGAAATCGACGAACTCAATATCTTGCGGGCGACCGAAAAATGTATGAAAGCGGCGGCTGAGGGGTTGAGCGTAAAACCCGACGTCGTGCTCGTAGACGCGCTCGTGCCCGATCTGCCGTATAAAACTATCGGCATAATCAAGGGCGACGCGCAGAGTTACGCGATAGGCGCGGCTTCTATCGTCGCAAAGGTTTACAGGGATAATCTGATGCGTGAATACGATAAAATCTATCCCGAATACGGCTTTGAAAAGAATAAGGGTTACGGTACCAAAGAACATATCGACGCGTTAAAGGAGAACGGATTTTGCAGAATTCACAGAAAGACTTTCATAAAAAACTTCTCGGCAGACAAGGCGAGAGAGCCGTTCTGAAATATATGATCAATCTCGGTTTTTCGCTCGTCGAAAAGAACTATAAAACGCCGTACGGCGAAGCCGACCTCGTTATGAAAAAAGACGGTTCGACTTATTTTATAGAAGTAAAAACCCGTTCGGGAACGCTGTTCGGCGACCCCAAAGACGCGGTAGATAAAAAGAAGATAGAAAAGTACGGTAAAATATCCGAATACTACCTTCAGAGCCATGAAGACGAGGATATACGCTTTTGCGTGGCAGAAGTATTGAATGGCGAAATAAACGTCTTATACGACGCTTTTTAGAAATATAAAAATGGAAATATGCGTAACTTCCGCTTCGGGTATAGAAGCGGTAACTAAAAGAGAATTATATAAAATAATCGGCAAAGAAGACTTGTCCGCAATCAACGGCAGAATAAAATTCGAGGGCGACGGAAGCGACGTGGTGAAGTGTAACTTAAATCTTCGCACGGGCAACAGGGTAGAAATAGTTTTAGGCGGTTTCAAAGCAGAAACTTTCGACGATCTGTTCGACGGCGTAAAATCGATACCTTTCGAAGAATATATCGACCGCGACGGCAAGATTATAGTAAGCGCAAAAAGCGTGCAGAGTAAACTCTTCGCGTACAGCGCGATTCAGTCCGTATCGAAAAAAGCGATTTGCGAAAGACTTTGCAAAAAGTACGGCGTAAACGAACTTAACGAAAGCGGAGCGAGATATAAAATCGAAGTCGCCGCGCTTAAAGACTACGTTACCGTAACGCTCGACACGTCTGGCGATGGACTTCACAGGCGAGGCTATCGCGGTCTGGTCGGCGAAGCGCCGCTCAAAGAAACTCTCGCGGCGGCTCTCGTCGAACTCTCGGTGTGGAATAAAACCCGCCCGTTCGCCGATTTGTTCTGCGGTACGGGGACGATACCGATAGAAGCGTGTATGATCGCTTTGAATATCCCCGCGGGGCTTAATCGTAGTTTCGATTTTCAAAATTGGAAACGTTTCGATAAAAAGATTTTCGACCGCGTCGCAGAAGAAGCGAAAGCGAATATCGTAACCGACGCCGATTTGCGGATAAGCGGTTTCGATATAGACGATAAGCAACTTAAACTTGCAAGAAAGCACGCCGAACTTGCGGGCGTTGACAAGTATATACATTTTCAACGCGCCGATATGCGCGATTTTTCGTCGAGATTTTCTCACGGCGTGATTATAAGCAATCCGCCTTACGGCGAAAGATTGTCCGACAGGAAAGAAGTCGAAAAACTCTACCGCGATTACGGCAAAAAAGTCGCTTCGCTTGACGATTGGTGCGCGTACACGCTTACCCCCGTTGACGATTTCGAAAGGCTTTTCGGCAAAAAAGCGGATAAAAAGCGTAAGATATACAACGGCAAAATCGAATGTTGCTATTATTCTCATCTCGCTCCGCCCCCGAAAAAGCAATAAGTCCGGCAATACGCGGCGATCCCGTAGCCGGGCGGCGGACGTCATACCGCGTTTATATTCAACTTTCCCGACACGAAAAAGTATAAAACCCCGTCCGGCTGTTCAAAATAGTCGAAGGGGGTATTTTTATGAGTAAAAAGAAAAAACACCCGGTCAGAAAAATGACCGAAGAAGACTACGAAAACTATATAATGTCGCTTAAAGACGAAAAACCGACCGAAGCAATCGCTCCCGAAAAAGAAAAATAAAAACGAAAATTGCCGTATATCGGAAAATCGGACGCAATCTATTGATTTTTCTGCGAAAAAGTGGTATAATTCTTACGTCACTTACATTTAACCGTATTATAGCGGTTCCGGAGAAAAACATGATAGAGATCGTCGAAGCGAAAACCAGATCGCAAATGAAAAAATTCGCGACGTTTCCCCTTAAATTGTATAAGGGCAACCCTTATTACGTACCGTCGTTCACCCACGACGAGCGGAACGTCAAAAATACGAAAGTGAATTTTGCCGCGGTCGGGTGCGACGTCAGATGTTTTCTGGCGTATAAAGACGGAAAACTCGCGGGCAGGATAGCGGGCATTATAGTACGCGCCTCCAACGAAAAATTCGGCGAAAAACGCATAAGGTTTTCACGGTTCGATTTTATCGAAGACAAAGACGTGGCGGCTGCGCTTCTCGGCGCGGTTGCCGATTTCGGAAGAGAAAACGGAATGACCGAAATGCACGGTCCGTGGGGATTCAACGACACCGACAGGGAAGGTATGCTTACGGTCGGCTTCGATATGATTTCGACTTACGCCACGAACTACAATTACGAATATTATCCTCGTATCATGGAAGAACTCGGATACAAAAAAGAGAGCGAATGGGTGGAACTTAAATTCGATACTTCCGAATACGACGAAAAGTACGGTAAGGTCAGCGAACTCGTTGCAAGGCGTTCGGGGTTTAAGGAACTCGCGGATCATTTGTCGGTAAAGCAGATAGTAAAGATTTACGGCGATAAATTTTTCGATTGCTATAACGCCGCGTATAAAGATCTGGACTGTTATATCGAGATAAAGGGCGACGCCAAAAAGAACGTTCTGCAACAATTTGCCACCGTGATAAACAAAGATTATTTGTCCGTCGTCGTAGACGAAAAGACGGATAAAGTCGTCGCTTTCGGCGTGGCTATCCCGTCTATCGGACACGTCTTAAACAAACATAAAGGGGCGACTCTCACGAGCGTTCCGGGGCTTCTGAAAGCGTTAAAGCATCCCGTCGCGCTCGAACTTACGCTTATCGGCGTAACGCCGTCCTGCCGCAATACCGGCGTTATCGCCATGATAATGGACAGAATGTGGAAAAACGTAATTAAAAACGGCGTAAAGACCGTAGTCGGTAACCCGATGCTTACGACCAACGTAAAAATTCTGGCGCAGTGGAATTCCGTCCCGCACGAGATAATCAAACGCCGTCAGACCTATATAACCGAAATTTAATCGGGGCGTTCCCGTAAAGAACGACGTAAAAGCGACCTTACGTGTCGCTTTTTTTTGTACGTTTTATATATTCATATATAAAAACGTTTGGAATTTGACGAAATTTATGTTAAAATACTATCGTATATAATTTTCGGAGAACGTAAGTTATGGAAAAAAGAATCGCAATAAAAACGCTTTACGAAAAAAGCGATGAATTCGGAGGTAAAGCCGTTACCGTAAAGGGCTGGGCTCGTACCGTCCGCGACGGCAAAGAGTTCGGGTTTATCGACCTTAACGACGGAAGTTCGTTCAAGGGCGTGCAGATCGTTTTCGAAAGGGCAAACCTTGAAAATTACGACGAAATCGCCCGTCAGAACGTAGGCGCGGCGCTTACGGTAAAAGGTACGCTCGTTTTGACGCCCGAAGCCAAACAACCGTTTGAAATCAAGGCGAACAAGATAACGGTCGAAGGGACTTCTTCGCCCGACTATCCTTTGCAGAAGAAAAGACACTCGCTTGAATATCTGCGCGAAATCGCGTATCTTCGTCCGAGAACGAACACTTTCGGGGCGGTATTCCGCATAAGGAGCGAAGCGGCTTTCGCGATACACGAATTTTTCAATTCCCGCGGGTTCGTATACGTACACACTCCGCTCATAACGGGCAGCGATTGTGAAGGCGCCGGGGCGATGTTTCAGGTTACGACTCTTCCGCTGGCAGACGTACCCGTGAAAGACGGCAAGGTAGACTATACGCAGGACTTTTTCGGTAAACAAGCCTCGCTTACGGTTTCTGGACAACTTTCCGCCGAAGCCTACGCCATGGCGTTCGGAAGCGTGTATACTTTCGGTCCGACTTTCAGGGCGGAAAAGTCCAACACCACGAGGCACGCGGCGGAATTCTGGATGATCGAACCCGAAATGGCGTTTGCGGACCTTTCCGACGATATGGACGTTGCCGAAGCGATGGTAAAATATATAATTCGTCACGTCATGAAAACGTGCCCCGACGAACTCGCGTTTCTGAATTCTTTCGTCGACAAAGGGCTTCTTGACAGGCTCAATAACGTAGAGAGCAACGAATTCGTAAGGCTTCCTTATACGGAGGCGATCAGGATTCTCGAGCCCGTCAAAGATAAGTTTGAATTCCCCGTGTTCTGGGGCTGCGATTTGCAGAGCGAACACGAAAGGTATCTCACCGAACAGGTTTACGGCAAGCCCGTGTTTCTTACCGACTATCCCAAGGAAATCAAGGCGTTTTATATGCGCCTTAACGACGACGGAAAGACCGTTGCGGCGGCGGATTTACTCGTGCCGGGCATCGGCGAACTTATCGGCGGCAGTCAGAGAGAAGAGCGTTACGACGTGTTGGTAAACAGAATAAAAGAACTCGGTATGAAACCCGAAGATTACGACTGGTACTTAAATCTTCGTAAATACGGCGGCGTAACCCACTCGGGGTTCGGGCTCGGTTTCGAAAGAATGATAATGTACCTGACCGGTATAGGCAATATCCGCGACGTAATACCGTTCCCCCGTACCGTCGGCAACCTCGAATATTGAGATCCCGGAAGGGCGGTTTTCCGCGGAGCGGACGGTTAAAAACGAAAGGCAAACAAATAACGATTCAGGAAGGCTATCGTGAAGATAATAATAGACGCTTACGGCGGAGATAATTCGCCCGGCGAAATAGTAAAAGGCGCGCTTGCCGCGCTCAAAGAAAAAGAAAATTTCGACATCGTGCTGGTCGGCAAAGAGGGCGGAATAAAAAGCGTTCTCGCCGAAGAAGAGTACGATACGCTCCGCGTTTCGGTGGTCGACGCAGACGAGGTTATCGGTTGCGACGAAACTCCTACGGAGGCTATCCGTAAAAAGCCGGATTCGTCTGTCGTGAAGTGCGTCAGATTTCTTAAAGACGACGAAAATGCGGAGGCGTTCGTTTCGGCAGGCTCTACGGGAGCCGGTTTTAACGGTGGGGGGCTCCGTTTTAACGGCTGCGGTACTTCTTTCGCCGAGAATAAAAGGTGTGAACAGACCGGCGCTCGCCCCGCTTTTCCCGAATATGAAAGGCGGCGAAACTCTGTTTCTGGACTGCGGCGCCAACGCCGATTGCAAGCCGATAAATCTTCAACAGTTTGCGGTTATGGGCAGCGTGTATATGAATCAGGTAAAGGGCGTAAAACGGCCTAAGGTCGCGTTGCTTTCAAACGGCACGGAAGACGCCAAGGGCAACGCTCTTACCAAAGAAGCGTTCGTCCTGCTCAAAAACACCCCGTCCGTGAACTTCGTTGGCAATATGGAGGCGAGGGATATTCTTTCGGGCGAGTACGACGTGGTGGTAACCGACGGTTTTTACGGCAACATCGCTCTTAAATCGATGGAAGGCATGGTGTCGTGCATATTCTCCGAATTAAAAACGCAGATTTACTCTTCGTTCAAGGGTAAAATCGGCGGTATGCTTCTTAAAAAATCTTTCAAAAAGGTCAAAGACAGACTCGATTACAATAAAAAAGGCGGAGCGTTGCTTCTCGGTATGAAAAAGACGGTAGTCAAAGCGCACGGATCGTCCAAAGCGGAAGCATTCAAAAACGCGGTTCTTCAGGCTTACGAGTGTTCTTCGCTGGACGTCTCCGAAAAGATTTCCGAAGAGATAGCCGCATTAAGCGGTGAAAGCGTATGATATTCGACGTAGCCTCATGCGAAGAGATAATCGGTTTTTCGTTCAAGGATAAAAACCTGCTTCGCCAATGTTTTACTCACGCTTCGTATACGCACGAGCATCCGTCTTTTCAAAATAACGAAAGGCTCGAATTTTTCGGGGACGCCGTTCTCGGCTATTGCGTTTCGGAGTATCTTTATAAGAATTACCCGAATTCCGACGAAGGTGCGCTTACCGAAATCAAGCAAAGTCTGGTTTCGCATAAACCGCTTTCCGAAGCGATTCAGAGGCTCGGTTTAGACGAGTACGTTCTGTACGGCGAGGGCGAAAGGAAAAATCTCAAAAACCACTCCGCGGCGTGCGAAAATCTTTTCGAAGCCATAGTGGCGGGTATATACCTCGACGAAGACGGCGGGCTTGAAGAGGCGAAAAGGTTCATCTTCGACGAACTTTCGCCGTTGTTTCCTAAAACCGCCCCCGAAAGAGCGACGAAAAGATCCGAAAAACGAACGCCGGTAAAAGATCCGAAAAATCTTTTGCAGGAATACGTTCAGAAATATAAAAAAGGCAAAATAGAGTATATCGTCAAAGGTCGAAAAGGACCGGATCACAATCCGACCTTCGTCGTATCTTTGGAGGTGGACGGAAAAGAGATTGCCGAAGCGGAAGGCAATTCCAAAAAAGAAGCCGAAAAAATATGCGCCGAAAAAGGGCTGAAAACTCTTCAGACGAAGCAGAAATCTTCCGCGGCGCAAGGCGCAAAACCGCTCGCAGTCAAATCCGCAGGAAAAACGAATAAGCCGAAAGGCGAATTCAAAGCAAAAAGCGGTAAAACCGCCGCAAAAAAAAGAACTAACAAGGAGTAACAAGTGGATTTCAAAAAGGTTGAACTTATCGGTTTCAAATCCTTTGCCGATAAACAAGAAATCAGATTCGATAACGGCGTCACCTGTATAGTCGGTCCCAACGGTTGCGGAAAGAGTAACGTTGCGGACGCCATCAGGTGGGTGCTCGGCGAAATGTCCGCCAAGACCATGCGCGGAACGAGCATGCAAGACGTTATCTTCAACGGCACGCAGAACAGAAAGTCGCTTTCTTACTGCGAAGTTTCGCTGACCTTCGACAATACCGGCCGTATTTTCAAGAATTACGACGTCGACGAGGTTGTGTTCACGCGTAAACTTTTCCGTTCGGGCGAAAGCGAATATTACATCAACAAAACGCAGGCAAGACTTCGCGACATAGTAGACGCGTTACACGAATGCGGCGTAAGCAAAGAGGGTTACACGATTATCGGTCAGGGCAAAGTCGCGGAAATTCTGTCGTCGAAACCCGAAGACCGCCGCGCTATCTTCGAAGAAGCGGTAGGCATCGCCAAGACCAAAGCAAAAAGGCTTGAAACCATGCGTAAACTCGACAGAACGCGCGATAATATCAGCCGTATAGTCGATATAACGACCGAACTCGAAAGGCAGATCGAGCCGCTTACCAAACAGGCGGAAAAGACGAGAACTTACAACGCTTTGAGCGAACAACTCAAATTCAACGAAGTCAATCAATTTCTTTACAAGAGCGAACACGCGCAGGAAGAAAAAGACCGCGTGGCGGGCAGAATCGCCGAAATAAACGCCGAAATCGAGGGCAGAAACGCCGAACTCGAACGGGCGATAAAAGACTACGACGAGCATATTCTGCTTATCGCGCAGGCCGACGAGTACGTCAAGGCGATAAACGAGCAACTCATCGAAAAGAGCGCGGAATACGAACGTCAATCGGGCACGGCGAATCTTTACAAAGAAAAAATCAATTATTTCAGGAGCGAAATCGAAAGGCTTAAAGCCGAAACGGAAGCGGCAAAAAAACACATTATCGAACTTGCCGAAAAAGCGCAGGAAAGACGCGATCACGCGGCTTCGCTTAAACGAGAGAACGTCGAACTCAACGGCAGATCGGCTAAAATAAGCGCGGAACTTGCCGAAGTGGTCGCTATAATCACCGAGGGCGAACTCAAAGCCGAAACGGCGAGAAGGGCGCTTATGGAAAGCGTCGAGTCGCTCGCCGACATCAAGCAGAACATAGGTTCTTTGACGGCGGAAAGGGGCGCGCTTGCGGAAAAAGAGCAGGAAACTCTTGATAAAACCGCCGCGACCATAGCCCGTAAAGAGGCGCTCGAAAACGACAAAAAAGCCAAAGAGGAACAACTCGTCCGCGTTGAAAAACAGGCGCAGAGAACCAAAGACGAGATAAGGGACGCCGAAAACGATATTACCACCACTAACAAGGTTATATCCGAAATCAATTCCAAACTCTATTCTCTCAACGCCCAAATATCTTCGCTCGAATCGAATAAAAAAGTCTATCAGAATCTTAAAGAGAGTTACGGCGGATATTCCGACGCGGTAAAGCGTCTGATGCAGGCGTGCAAGCAAAACGACGAACTCGGCAGACGAAGCAAAGGCGTGGTCGCGAACGCCATTCATACCGAAGCGAAATACGAACTCGCCATAGAAACCGCTCTCGGCGGAGCGGCGCAGAATATCGTAACCGCCACCCCGGACGACGCTCAGGCGCTTATGAACTTTATGAAGAGAAACGAACTCGGCAGAGCGACTTTCCTTCCGATAACGTCAATAAAGCCTCGCGGCGAAGGCTCAGAAATCCGCAGGGCGCTCTCGGATCGCGGCGCGTTGGGGCTTGCCCGCGAACTGGTTAAATACGACGATTATTACGATAAAATCGTTTCGTTCCTTCTCGGCAACACGTTGATCGTGGACGATCTCGAAAACGGTAAGACGATAGCGCAGCGCTACGGCTTCGCGTTCAAAATAGTTACGCTCGACGGCGACGTTCTCGCGTCCAACGGCTCGATGACGGGCGGTTCGCGCCGTCAGACGACTTCGGGTTTCCTTTCGATGGACAGAAAAATGGAAGACATCGGCAAGGACGTTCAGGCGAAAAAAGAGCGTATGACGATGTACGAGAACGATAAAAAGCAACTCGAAAGTCAGGTCGAAGAGCAGAGAAACGAACTCGGAAATCTCAATACTAAATTACAGGAACTCCGTCAGGAAGCGGTCGCTTTAAGAGAGCAGATTTCGGCGAACGACGGAATGATCGCCGATTACGAAACGGAAATCAACACCCTTAAAAACACGGCGGCGTACATCCGCGCCAAACTCAACGAAATCGGCGAAAAATTCACCGCGGTGGAAGAGGGCAACAAAGCCGAAGAAGAGAGAAAGTCTTCCGCATCGTTCGACGAAGAAAAACATCGCGAGATGTTCGACGAATACAGAAAGAAGCGCGAGGCTCTTACCGCCGAAAACGCGGAAGTAAGAACCAGACTTTCGTTTATCGAAGGCGAAATCAAAAAAGCCGAACTCGAAGCCGAACAGGCTCTCGAAGAAAAGGCGGAAAACGAAAATCTCGTTCGCAGAAACGAAGAAAGTATGCAGACGGATAACGTTACGATGAACAGGTTTATCGACGAGTGCGAAAAGGTCGCCCTTACCGAAACCCAGCAAGAAGTACTTAACACTCTCCGCGACAAGCGCGCCTCTATGGAGAAAAAGAAAGACTCTCTTAACGAACAGGTCAAGCAGGATAATCTTACGCGCGACGCTCTGACGGCAGAAATCAATAAACTTACCGAAAGCCGCTACGGCGAAGAAAACGGTCTTGCGAAAATCGACGCCGAACTCGAATTTTTGGGTCAACGCGTTCTCGAAGAATACGGACTCGATTACGAAGCCGCGCTTCCGCTTAAATCCGACGTTTACGTCAATGCCGATGGCGAAGAAGAAATCAAACGCTTAAAGCGAAGAATCAACGCGCTCGGCGCGGTCAATCCCAACGCCATCGAAGACTTCGAAGCAGTCAACGAAAGGTATACGGAAATGGCTACCCAACGCGACGACCTTATGAAAGCCGAAGACGACTTAAAAGAAGTCATCACTCAACTTACTACCGAAATGAGTACCAAGTTTGCGGTTGGTTTTGCCAAAATCCGTCAGAACTTTTCGAGAATATTCAAAGAATTGTTCGGCGGCGGCAGCGCGGATTTGATTCTCGACGAAACCGATACCGACGATCCGCTCGAACAGGGCGTAGAAATCGTCGCAGAACCGCCGGGGAAGAAATTGCAGAAAATATCCCTTCTTTCGGGCGGCGAGATGGCTTTAACCGCTATCGCGATATTGTTTGCGATACTTAAACTTCGCCCGATGCCGTTCGTGGTTCTCGACGAAATCGAAGCGGCGCTCGACGACGCGAACGTAGAAAGATTCGCCAACTACATAAACAACTTCGCGCAGGATACGCAGTTCATAGTAATCACGCACAAAAAGGTTACCATGGAACACGCCGACGCTTTGTACGGCGTAACGATGCAGGAAAAAGGAGTTTCCAAGATCGTTTCCGTCAAACTTGCCGAAGTCGTAGACGAATTAGGTGCCTGATATGGGATTTTTCGGCAAAATCAAAGACGCCCTTAAAAAGACGAAAGAAGGGCTTGGCAATAAACTGCGCGTACTTTTCGCCCGCGATAAGATAGGCGAAGACTTTTACGACGATTTGCTCGACGCGCTTATCTCGTCCGATATTTCCGTTTCTACGGCGGACGAGATAGTCGAAAGCGTCCGCGATCGCATGATAGAAGAAAAGGTCAAGGATAAAGAAGTCGCAGTAGACGCGCTTCGCGACGCCCTTAAAGACTGTCTGAACAACGCCGACGAATTTGATTTCGAAACCCCCGTCGTATTTATGGTAATAGGCGTAAACGGAGTGGGTAAAACCACATCGATAGGCAAATTGGCGCATAAATTCGTAGAGGAGGGTAAAAGCGTTACCATCGCGGCGGCGGACACTTTCCGCGCGGCGGCAAGCGATCAACTCGAAATATGGGCGAAGCGCGCGAAAGTCAAGATCGTTAAAAGCGAAGAGGGCAGCGATCCGTCTGCGGTCGTGTTCGACGCTCTCGCTTCCGTCAAGGCTCGC
>FR898438.1 GCA_000437515.1 Acidiphilium sp. CAG:727
ACTTCGATTCGTCAAAATATAACAAAGCGATTTGTTACGTTGGCGGCAAAAAGCAGGTTGTTAATTTAAGCGGCGGCAAATTGAATCTCGAACTCGGCGTCGGCGAAGGCGTTTTCGTCATCCCCTACGCAGAATAAGATAATTTTAATTGTCATTGCGATTTATAAATTTGCCGATTTTTATAAGCAATTAAAGTCTTACGCAGGTAGCACTTTTGCCGAAAAAACGGAGAATTATATGCTGTCGATAAGCGTAACTCAAACGCAGATTAACGCTATAAAATCTATAATGTTGACAAAATAAGGTGAAAAATGAAATCTAAAAAAATAATTTCCGCAGTGGCGGCTTTGGCGATAGTCTTTGCCGCTACGTCATGTGGAGGAACGGGAAACGATAGCGATATGAACAAAATAACTTTACCGAATTACGACGAATACGAATCCGAATACGAAACGGTTATTTCGGGTTGGCTTATTCCTTCGTCGCTTAACGAAACTAACGTAAAATGGATTAAAGAAGCGGGTGTAAGCGCGTTGTTCGCGTGTGGCGCGGGCGACGTCGTGTTAAGTTTTCCGACTTACGATCAAAAGGCGAAAGCCGCTCTCGATTTGCTCGGAAGCAACGGCGTGAAAGTTTACGTAAACACCGGATCGCGCGACGGTTCGTCTTATCAGAAGATATCTTCGTTCAAGCAAAATTCCGCAGTGCTCGGTATGGCTTTGGACGAACCCAACAAAGCGGAGATAACCTCCATGGCGCAGCAGGTAGAGTGGTGGAATCAGAACGCCGACGGCAGGAATTTTTATTGCAATTTATATCCGTCTTTCGCGCAGGTCGTGCAAAACGAATTTAACGGCGATTACGCTTCTTATCTGAGATATTATTGCGATAACGTTCTCAATAATCTCACTACGGGTGAAAGGTGGCTTTCCGCCGACAGATATCCTTTGACTTACGATAACGACGGCAATAAATGTCTTGATAACGCATGGCTTTCTGACGTTCAGATTTTAGCGAACGTCGCTAAGCAATACAAGAACGTAAAGACGAATTTCTTTATCCAGACAATGCCTTACGGTATAAAAGAGGACGGCTCGCCAAACGGAGCGATTTACGGCTCGCGCGACAGAGTGCCGACTTACGAAGACATCCGCATGCAGGAATACGCACTTGCGGCGTTCGGTTACGACGGCATTTCGCTTTTCTGTTACGCTACTCCGCTCGTAGGGTTTGAATTTGCCGAAAGTCAGGAAGCGATGATAAGTCGTAGCGGCGAAAAGACGGGAATTTACGAAAGCGTAAAGAAAGCCAACTCCGAAATTCTCGCGTTCGACCACGTTTTGCAGCAATTCGACTGGATAGGCACTTTCACGAACGACGCGGGGCAGACCAACGACGATAAGCCGAGAACGCAGAACTCGTCGTTCAGACTTCTTAACAGAATTTCGGTAAAGAGCGTTCTTTCGCTTAATTCGGTTACGACTTCGCGTGATACGTTGTTCGGATATTTCAACGACGTTGACGGCAACGACGGTATTATGGTAGTAAACTATAACGAAACCACGCTTAACTTAACCGACGAAGTAACGCTTAACTTCGATTCGTCAAAATATAACAAAGC
>FR898439.1:0-7686 GCA_000437515.1 Acidiphilium sp. CAG:727
AGCGGCGTTTTGGCAAAGTTCGTATTATTCTCGTCTGGCATACATAGGAGGCGAATATGGGTAAAAAAATAGAGATATGCGGACTTAATACGTCGTCGATAAGGCGATTATCCGCAAAAGAAAGTTTTTCTCTTCTGGAGAAAATAAAACAGGGGGACGAAAAGGCGAGGGAATTTTTCATCACCGCCAACGTGCGGCTCGTGTTGTCGCTCGTAAAAAGATTCGATAAAGGTAAAGCGAGCGGCGACGATTTGTTTCAGGCGGGGATGATAGGGCTGATTAAGTCGGTTGATAATTTCGATTTGTCCGTAGGCGTCAGATTTTCCACTTACGCCGTTCCTATGATTATAGGCGAATTGAAAAGGGTTATGCGCGCGAATAACGGGCTTCGGGTTCCGCGCAGCGTAAGAGATACCGCTTACCGCGTTTTGCAGACGCGCAGCGAGATAGAAGCCGAAAAAGACGACGTCGCCACCATGAGCGAAATCGCCGATCGGATGAGCGTTCCCGAGAGGGAAGTCGTTTACGCGCTTGACGCAATATCGGACCCTGTATCGCTGTTCGATCCCGTCTACAACAAGAACGGCGACGAACTCCTTTTAATGGATCAGATAGGCGACGAAAAAAATACGGACGAACGGTGGACCGAAAAAGTCGCGCTCGATTCCGCGCTTTCTCACCTTAACGACCGCGAAAAAAAAATTCTGTATTTAAGATATTACGAGGGTAAAACTCAGACGGAAATTTCAAGCGAAATAGGTTTGTCGCAGGCGCAGGTTTCTCGTCTTGAAAAAAACGCCTTAAAAAGCATAAAGAGCAAAGTTTCGTATTGACGTAATTATCGTCGTCGCAAGATTAACGCGGCAGCCCCGAAGATGCGGTTGCCGCGTTTTTTATTGCGGATTCGTTTCGCTTACGCTTATAGCGACGCGTTTGGCGAAAAAGGCGTTTTCCCCGAAATTGAGTTTTACAATATAATATACGCGCGTATGCGCGCGAAAGAGCGAATAAATAACCGACGGGAAAATGCGCCGAAAACAGCGTATAAAAAATTATAAAAAATATTTTTCAAGCGGTGAAAATCGTTTGACAATAGTTTTTCGTTATGGTATGATATGTAGGCTGTGTTAAATAGGGTTGAGATGAAAAGTTACTTCAAACCCAACGCTTGGTCGTCGGCTCCGGAACCGCGGCGAAAGTAGGGAAGATAATTTTCATTGACAAATGCGGAGGCACGACCTCTGCGACTAACTGCGCCAAAGGCAGTATAAGGTCATTCGCGAAACACACAGCAGCGAGTGATTTTTTTATTGTCAAGCGCGCGACACACACGGCAATGTTGACAACACGTTAGTATAAAATCGGAGGTAACACAATGGCAGGTCAGAAAATCAGGATCAAGTTGGCGGCTTACGACAATAAAACCGTAGACCAGGCAACCGAAAGAATCGTCGAAACGATGAAAAAAGCGGGCGCGAAGATAAGCGGCCCGATTCCCCTTCCCACCGAAAAGGAAGTGGTTACGATCCTTCGTTCTCCCCACAAGTATAAGGACAGCCGCGAGCAGTTCGAGATAAGGACTCACAAAAGACTTATCGACATTTATTCGACGAACGCGAAAATACTCGACAGCATCCATCTTCCTGCGGGCGTAGACGTAAAAATCAAACTTTAATTTCAAAAATAATCGGAGGTGAACTTTATCTATGAATAAAGCAATCATTGGGAAAAAATTGGGCATGACCCAGATCTTTTCCGCAGACGGAAAAGTAATCCCCGTAACGGTCGTCGAAGCGGGTCCGTGCCCGGTAGTTCAGATCAAGACTACCGAAAAGGACGGTTACGCGGCGGTTAAGGTAGGCTTCGGCAAAGTCGAAGAAAAAGACCTTAACAAACCCGATAACGGACAATTCAAAAAAGCAGGCGTAGAACCCCGGAAGGTTCTTAAAGAATTCAAATTCGACGACTGCGGCAAGTATGCGGTAGGTCAGAGCCTTACGGTCGAAACTTTCGCCGCTGGCGATCACGTAGACGTAGTAGGTCTTACCAAAGGACACGGCTTCACGGGCGTTATCAAGAGATGGAATCAGCACCGTCTTAAAATGACCCACGGCGTAGGCCCCGTTCACAGAGAAGTAGGTTCTATGGGCGCAAACAGCAGTCCGTCGAGAGTGTTCAAGAACAAGCGCATGCCCGGTCAGTACGGTAACGAAAGAGTAACCGTTCAGAACCTTGAAATCGTCAAGGTAGACGCGGCGAGAAACGTACTCCTTATAAAGGGTGCTATTCCCGGTCCCAAGGGCGGAATCGTAACGGTTACCGACAGCGTTAAATAAGGAGCGTGAAGAAAATGGCAAACGTTAAAGTTTATAATATGAAAGGACAGGAAACCGGATCCATGGATCTCGGCGCCTTGTTTGAGATAGAGTACAACGAACCGCTCATTCATCAGGCGGTAGTTACGCGCCTTGCCAACATGCGTCAGGGTACGAAAGGTACGTTGACGAGAACCGAAGTCAGAGGCGGCGGAAGAAAGCCGTGGAGACAAAAGGGTACGGGCAACGCAAGACAAGGCTCGATCAGAGCGCCGCAATGGATAAAGGGCGGCGTCGTGTTCGCGCCGAAGTCGAGAGATTTCAGTAAAAAAATGAACATAACCGCAAGACGTACGGCTTTGTTCTCCGCTCTTTCCAAGAGGGTTGCGGACGGCGAATTCTTCGTCGTAGACAACATCGCGGTAGCGGACGGCAAGACCAAAGAAATGGTTGCGTTTTTAGACGCTTTCAAGTTCGATAAGACCGTTCTTATGGTTATGAACGACAACGACGCTTTGGTTATCAGGGCTGCCCGCAACCTTGAAAAGTTGCAGACTCTTCCCGTCGATCAACTCAACACTTACGACGTGGTTAAAAACGCCGTAGTAGTCATTGCCAAAGACGCCGTAGAGAAATTGCAGGAGGTTTACGGAGAATAATGGAAAGAGAAATCATTTTAAGACCTCTTCTTTCCGAGAAGAGTTACGCAACGATTAAAGATAAGAAATACACCTTCGTCGTTGCCAAAAACGCCAACAAGACCGAGATTAAACTCGAAGTCGAAAAGAGATTCGGCGTTCAGGTCGAAAAAGTAAACACCGCCAACTATCACGGCAAACTCAAAAGAATGGGCAGAAGTCAAGGCTATACTTCCGATTGGAAGAAAGCCGTCGTAACCTTGAAGAAGGACAGCAAGGGCATCGAGTTCTTCGAGTCGCTTCAATAATCACGGAGGAATCAGACAATGGGTATTAAAAGATATAAACCGACTTCTGCGGCGCGCCGTTTCATGACGGTAAGCACCTACGAAGAAATTACCTGCACCACTCCCGAAAGATCTCTTCTCGAAGACCAGAGACACACCGCAGGCAGAAACGCGCAGGGTAAAATCACCGTTCGTCATCACGGCGGCGGCAATAAGAGAAAGTACCGTATCATAGATTTCAAGAGAAATAAAGACGGCATCAAAGCAACCGTAAAGACCATCGAGTACGATCCGAACAGAACGGCGAACATCGCGCTTTTGTTCTACGCGGACGGCGAAAAGAGATACATTCTCGCGCCTCTCGGTCTTAACGTAGGCGACGTCATCGTTTCGGGTCCCGACGCGGATATCAAGGTCGGCAACTGCCTTCCCCTCGAAAATATCCCCGTAGGTACTATGATACACAATATCGAACTTCAGCCGGGTAAGGGCGGACAACTTGCGAGAAGCGCGGGTATGGCTGCTCAACTTATGGCGAAAGAGGGCGGACTTGCCACTCTCAAACTTCCCAGCGGCGAAATGAGATACGTTTCCGTTAAATGTAAGGCGACTATCGGTCAGATCGGTAACCTCGACCACGAGATTATCAGAATCGGTAAAGCCGGTAAGTCCAGACATCTGGGTATCAGACCTACCGTCAGAGGTTCCGTAATGAACCCGTGCGATCACCCGCACGGCGGCGGCGAGGGCAAATGTCCCGTCGGTCATGCAGGTCCTATGACTCCGTGGGGTAAACCCGCTCTCGGTTATAAGACGAGAAAGAAGAAGAATAAGTCGGATAAGTTTATTCTTAAGAGAATCAATTGAGGAGAGTAGCAGAATATGAGCAGAAGCGTTAAAAAAGGACCTTACGTCCAAGCCAAGTTGCTTAAAAGAGTCGAAGCGTTGAACGCCGAGAACAAAAAATCCGTCCTCAAAACGTGGTCGAGAAGTTCGACGATATTCCCGCAGATGGTCGGTCATACGATCGCCGTACACGACGGAAGAAAGCACGTTCCCGTATACGTTACCGAAGATATGGTAGGTTGCAAACTCGGTGAGTTCGCTCCCACCCGTACGTTCAAAGGACACGCCGGATCCAAGACGACCGGCGGCAAATAATGGGAGGCAGGCGTAATGGCTAAGAATACTAAATTAAAAACTCAGAGAATTGAGGAATTAAAAGACAAAAGACCGAAAGCGGTTGCCAAATACATCAGAATTTCGCCCTATAAGGTGAGAGTGGTACTCGACCTTATCAGAGGCAAAAACGTCAACGAGGCAGTCGCTATTCTCGATAACGTGTCGAAAGCGGGCGCTTTGCCGATAAAGAAAGTCGTTCTTTCGGCTGCCGCCAACGCGGAACACAATTTGCAGATGAACACCGCCGACCTTTACGTTGCGGAGTGCTATGCGGATCAGGGTCCGACACTTAAAAGAATGCAACCGATGGGACACGGCAGAGGGTTCAGAATCCTTAAAAGAACGAGCCACATTACGGTTATACTCGACGCGAGAAAGTAAGGAGAGCAGGTATGGGACAGAAAGTTAATCCGCACGGATTGAGAGTAGGAATCATCAAAGGTTGGGATACTCAATGGTATGCCGACAAGAAAGACTTCGGCGCGTATCTTAAAGAAGATTACGACATCAGAAAGTACGTTAAAGACACTTATTATGCAGCCGCTATCTCCAAAGTAACCATCGAGAGAGCCGCAGGCAAAATAGCGGTAACGATTTATACGGCTCGTCCGGGCGTACTTATCGGTAAGGCGGGCGCCGAAATCGAAGTAATGAAGAAGAAACTTGCCAAAATAACCAACGGCAAGCCGGTTTCCGTAAATATTTTCGAAGTCAAGAAACCCGACGCCGACGCGCAACTCGTCGCAGAGTCCATCGCGGCTCAACTCGAAAAGAGAGCGTCTTTCAGAAGAAGCATGAAACAGGCTATTTCGAGATCGATGAAGTCGGGCGTCAAAGGTATCAAAGTTATGGTCAGCGGACGTCTTGACGGCGCGGAAATCGCGAGATGCGAACAATATCACGAAGGGTCTATTCCCCTTCAGACGTTAAGAGCAGACATCGACTACGGTATAGCCACCGCTCACACCACTTTCGGCGCGATCGGTATAAAGGTCTGGCTTTACAAAGGCGAAGTGCTCGGCGCGGTTAAGAAAACCGAAGGAGGCGAAGCGTAATTATGTTGATGCCTAAGAGAGTTAAGAGAAGAAAGCAGCACCGCGGCAGAATGACCGGTAAAGTTACGAAAGGTAACGTTATCGCTTACGGCGATTACGGTCTGGTTGCGGAAGGTTGCGCCTGGGTAACTTCCAATCAGATAGAAGCGGCTCGTATCGCCATGACGAGATTTATCAAGCGTGGCGGTCAGGTATGGATAGATATATTCCCTCACAAGCCGATTTCCAAGAAACCCGCCGGCACCAGAATGGGTTCCGGTAAAGGTAACGTCGAATACTGGGCTGCGGTCGTCAAACCGGGCAGAGTTCTGTTCGAAATGGCGGGCGTTTCCGAAGCCGACGCAAGAGAGGCTATGCGTCTTGCGGGACATAAACTTCCCATCAAGACGAAGTTCGTAGTCAAAGAAAAAACTACGGAAGGAGTTGAAGGTTGAAAATGAAAGCGCAAGAAATTCACGGAATGACCAACGACGAGTTGGCAACGAAATTGTCCGACCTTAAGGACGAACTCTTTAACCTTCGTTTCCGTCAGGCTACCGGTCAACTCGAAAATCCGAACGTCGTTAAGACGACCAAAAAGGACATCGCGAGAATCAAGACGGAAATACGCGCGAGAGAACTTAAAGCGAGCGTATAATCGGAGGATAGTAAGATGGAAAGAAATTTAAGAAAGGAAAGAGTCGGAATAGTAACTTCCGACAAAATGGATAAAACGGTAGTAGTTACCGTCGAACAAAGAGCGATGCATCCTTTGTACAAAAAGACGGTTATTTCTTCCAAAAAGTATAAGGCGCACGACGAAGAGAACACGTGCGGCGTAGGCGACAAGGTCAGAATAGTCGAGACCAGAAAACTTTCCAAGGACAAGAATTGGAGAGTTGCCGAAATAATCGAAAAGGCTAAATAATTCAGGGAGGAGCGTAATTTATGATACAACCACAGACCAGACTTATCGCTGCGGATAACTCGGGCGCAAAAGAAATCATGTGCATAAGAGTACTCGGCGGTTCGTTCAGAAAGACGGGTAACATCGGCGACGTAATCGTTGCCAGCGTAAAGACGGCTACCCCCGGCGGCGCGGTCAAGAAAGGCGACGTCGTTAAGGCAGTTATCGTAAGATCTTCCAAGGGTCTTCGTCGCGCGGACGGCACTCACATCAAGTTCGACGACAACGCTGCCGTTATCATCGACAACCAGAAGCAACCGAGAGGAACTCGTATCTTCGGACCCGTTGCGAGAGAACTTCGCGAGAGAGATTACATGAGAATCGTTTCTCTTGCGCCGGAAGTACTGTAAGGAGATATCGGAATGAAAGTTAAAAAGAATGATACCGTCCTTGTATTGACGGGTAAAGACGCCGGCAAGACCGGTAAAGTTATCGCGAGCAACCCTGCCGATAACAAAATCAAGGTTGACGGCGTAAACGTTCAACTTAAAAGCAAAAAAGCGAGAAGCGCGAACGAAACGAGCGCGATCGTCAAGCAGGTAGGCGCGATAGACGCTTCCAACGTTCTCGTCGTATGCCCCGCTTGCGGAAAGGCTACCAGAGTAGCGTATAAACTCGAAGGAGATAAGAAACTCCGCGTCTGCAAGAAGTGCGGAGCCTCGCTCGACGTCAAGAAAGCCGCTCCCGTAAAGACTGCCGCCAAAAAGACCGCTACCAAGAAGGCTGCGGACAAGGCAGAAGGCGAAGAAAAGAAAACGACTGCGAAGAAGACTTCGACCGCAAAGAAAACCACGGCTGCGAAGACGACTTCGACCGCCAAAAAAACCACGGCTGCGAAGACGACTGCCGCCAAAAAAACCACCACTAAAAAAGCCGCTGCCGAAAAGGTAACCGCGGATAAAGCCGAATAAGGAGAATCAAAATGGCAAACAAAAAGACTCAGGTTGCTAACGAACCTGCAACCGATTCCAAGTATGTCAACAGAAAGAGAAAGATGTACGAGGAAGAAGTCGTTCCGTATCTTATGAAGAAATTCAACTATAAGAACGTGAACGAATGTCCGAAACTCGTAAAGATCACTCTTAATACGGGTCTCGGCGACAGCAAAGACAACGCCAAGAGCGTACAGACCGCCGCGCAGGAACTTGCGCTTATCGCGGGTCAGAAACCCGTTCTTACCAAGGCTAAGAAGTCCGTTGCGAACTTCAAAGTAAGAGAAGGTATGAACGTAGGTATCAAAGTTACGCTTCGTCGCGACAGAAT
>FR898439.1:7744-8589 GCA_000437515.1 Acidiphilium sp. CAG:727
ACCGAGAGTAAGAGACTTCAAGGGCGTTCCGTCCAAGTCTTTCGACGGCAGGGGCAATTACGCTATGGGCGTTAAAGAACAACTTATATTCCCCGAGATTCAATACGATCAGGTAGAGCAGACCAGAGGTTACGACATTTGTATCGTTACCACCGCTAAGACCGACGAAGAGGCTCGCGAATTGTTGAAGGCAATGGGTATGCCTTTCAAAGCATAAGTTAAGGAGAACACGAAATTATGGCAAAACTCGCTATGATAAATAAACAGAAAAAGACGCCGAAGTATGCTACGAGAGGGTATACGAGGTGTTCTATCTGCGGTAGACCTCACGCCGTTCTCAAAAAGTACGGAGTATGCCGTATTTGTTTCAGAGAATTAGCGTACAAAGGGCAGATCCCCGGCGTTAAAAAGGCTAGTTGGTAAGGAGGTACGATAAAATGACAGATCCTATTGCAGATATGCTCACGCGCATCAGAAACGCGCTCACCGTTAAACACGACACGGTAGAAATCCCCGCGTCGAATATGAAAAAATCCATTGCTAAAATACTTCTCGACGAAGGCTATATCGCCGCGTACGACGTTGTCGAAGACGGCGTACAGGGCAAGATAGTAGTTACGTTGAAGTACGGTCCCAAGGGCGAAAAGGTTATCAACGGATTGAAGAGAATTTCCAAACCCGGTCTTCGTATCTACGCAGGTTGCGAAGAATTACCGAAAGTTCTGGGCGGACTCGGAATCGCGATCATCTCCACTCCCAAGGGCGTTATGACAGACAAAGAAGCAAGAAAGACGAACCACGGCGGCGAAGTCCTTGCTTACGTCTGGTAAGGAGGTCTAAGATAT
>FR898439.1:8652-17252 GCA_000437515.1 Acidiphilium sp. CAG:727
GAGTTACCGTTACGGCTAACGACGGTTTGCTTACCGTTAAAGGACCCCTCGGAACGCTTACGCAAGACTACGACGCGGCTAACATCGCCTTCAACATCGACGGCGCGGTCGCTCACGTCGTTCGCAATAACGACGAAGACTCCGTAAGGGCTAAACACGGCTTGTACAGAGCGTTACTCCACAATATGGTGGAAGGCGTTACGAAGGGATACGAAAAAGTTCTTACCGTAAACGGCGTCGGCTGGAAGGTCGCGCAGACGGGTAAAGATCTGACGCTTTCCGTAGGTTTCAGCCACCCCGTAACGGTTAAGGCGAAAGACGGAATCACTCTCACGGCGGTTTCCGCTACGGAAATCAGCGTAAAGGGTATCGATAAAGTCTCCGTCGGACAGGTCGCAGCCAACATCAGGGCTATCAGAACGCCCGAACCTTATCACGGTTACGGTATCGCTTATAAGGGCGAAGTAATCGAACGTAAGGAAGGCAAGACTGCGGGTAAATAAGGAGTAAACCGATATGATTTCAAAAATTGATAAAAATACGGACAGAAAGAAAAGACACGCAAGAGTAAGAAACAAACTCTCCGGCACGGCGTCGCGTCCCAGACTTTGCGTTTACAGAAGCCTTAACAACATCTACGCGCAAGTCATCGACGACGTAGCGGGCAACACTTTGGTTGCCTGCTCGACGAAGGAGAAAGCCGTTGCTGCTCTTACGGCAGGGAAGAACAAAGTCGAACAAGCCAAAATCGTAGGCGTAGAACTTGCGAAAAAGGCTACCGCTAAGGGTATCGAAGAAGTCGTATTCGACAGAGGCGGTTACCTTTACACCGGCAGAGTTCAGGCATTAGCAGAGGGCGCCAGAGAAGGCGGCTTGAAATTCTAAGGAGGCACATTCAAATGGCAAGAGATAATAACAGACCTCAAAGAAAGCAAGAACGCGACGACGGTCTTTGTAAAAAACTTATAGCCGTAAACCGTATCACGAAAGTCGTAAAGGGCGGTCGTAAAATGAGATTCTCCGCTCTCGTAGTAGTAGGCGACGAAAACGGCAGAGTAGGATGCGGAAGCGGTAAGGCTAACGAAGTTCCCGAAGCAATCGACAAGGCAACCGCGCAGGCTAAAAAGGCTATGCGTAAGGTAGCTATGGTAGGAACCACCATTCCTCACGTCGTCATCGGCAAATTCGGACGCGGAAGCGTACTCATGATGCCTGCCGAAGAAGGTACCGGCGTTATCGCGGGCGGTCCCGTCCGCGCGGTAATGGAAGCCGCAGGCATAAAGAACATCAGAACCAAATCTCACGGTTCGTCCAACCCCGTAAACATGGTTAAAGCCGTTATCACGGGTCTTAACGAACTCAGAACCGCGGAACAAGTCGCGGCTCTTCGCGGGAAAACCGCCGAAGAGATTATGGCGTAAGGAGGCTTTCATATGGCTAAGAAGAAAACTGAATCGGTCGCTAAATTGAAAGTTACCCTCGTTAAAAGCACTATCGCGTGCCTTCCCAAGCAGAAGGCGGTATGCGAAGCGCTCGGACTTCACAAAATAAATCAGTCGAAGGTCTTCACGGATAACGCGTCGTTGCAAGGTCAACTTGCTCTCGTCGCTCATCTCGTAAAGGTCGAACAGGCGTAAGGAAGGCAGACTATGAGAATAGATACGTTAAGTCCCGCGGAAGGTTCGAGAACCTCCGCCAAAAGACTCGGTCGCGGTATCGGTTCCGGACTCGGCAAGACCTCGGGTAAAGGTCATAAGGGTCAGTGGGCGAGAAGCGGCGGCGGCGTCAGACCCGGTTTCGAAGGCGGTCAGATGCCTTTGACGAGAAAGGTTCCCAAACGCGGATTCAACAATCATTTCAGAAAGGTTTACGCTGTAGTAAATCTTGAACAACTTTCCGCATTCGAAGCAAACGCTGTCGTAGACTTCGAGACTTTGCTTGATGCGGGTCTTATCAAAGAAGTCAAAAACGCTGCAGGACTTAAAGTGCTTGCAGGCGGCGAACTGAACGTTGCCTTAACCGTTAAGGCTTCCAAGTTCTCCGCTGCCGCCAAAGAGGCTATCGAAAAGGCCGGCGGTACTTGCGAACAGGTTTGATAACCCGTAGCGGAGGTGGAAAATGTTCGAAACGTTAAAAAAAGCATTTAAGGTCAAAGAGATAAGAATAAAGATCTGGTGGACGCTTTTGTTCCTCCTTCTTTACAGAATAGGTTGTTATATACCCGTTCCCGGTATCGGCTCCGAACTTCTTGCAAACGAGACGCTTGAAAAAACTTCTTATCTTCAGATCATGAGTATGATGACGGGCGGCTCGCTCGCGCAAGGCACGCTTTTCGCAATGGGTATCGGACCGTACATCAACTCCTCGATTATCATCCAACTCCTTGCAGTTGCGATTCCTCCCCTCGAAAGATTATCCAAGCAGGGCGAAGAGGGCAGAAAGAAAATAGCGAACATCACTCGTTATATCACTCTCTTGCTTGCGATAATTCAATCGATAGGTATCCTCGTCAGTTACGGTAGTACGTCTATCGAAAAAGGACAACTCGTCAGACTTCTGGCGGGCGGCGCGGCGGAAGCGGGCAAATTCCAGACGTTCCTTGCGTACGTCATGATAGTTCTTTTCTTCACCGCAGGTACCTGTATCACTATGTGGATCGGCGAAAGAATAACCGACCACGGCGTATCCAACGGTATTTCGCTCCTTATCTTCGCGGGTATCATTGCTTCTGCTGGTCAGTTCTTCGTTCAGGAATGCACGACGATCTTCGGCGGAAACTTCGATTCCAACGCTAAACTCGAACTTCTTCGTTTCGTAGGCTATCTCGTAATAATCGTCGTGGTATTCGCGGCGATCGTATGGGTGGAACTTGCCGAAAGAAAGATTTCCGTTCAGTACGCGAAACAGATCAAGGGCAACAAGATGTACGGCGGTCAGTCGACCGTTATTCCGATAAAGGTCAACGCCAACGGAGTTATGCCGCTCATCTTCGCGTTCTCGATCCTCTCCTTCCCCGAACTCATCTTCGCCCTCGCAGGCTGGGAAAAAGGTTCGTCTTGGTGGAGTACCTGGCTCGGCGCAAATTCGAGATACCCGTTCTATGCGATCGTACTTTGCCTGTTTATCATATTCTTCGCGTTCTTCTATTCGCAGATTCAATTCAATCCCGAAGACATCTCGAAGACGATACAGCAAAACGGCGGGTTTATCCCCGGTATAAGACCGGGAAAGCCGACTGCCGATTATCTCAAAAAGATAAACGACAGACTCACGCTTTTCGGAGCAATCTTCCTTGCGTTGCTTGCTCTTATCCCGACGGTGGTTCTTAACCTTATACTTCCGGCGAATGCAAGTTCGGGCGCGTTCAGCGCAACGGGAATGCTCATCTGCGTATCGGTTGCGATAGAATTCAACACCGCTCTCGAATCGCAGATTATGATGAAAGCGCATAAAGGATTCCTTAAATAAGATGAAGATAGTCTTGTTAGGGGCGCCCGGCGCGGGCAAAGGCACGCAAGCCGTAAGACTTGCCGAAGGCCTTAAAATTCCGCACGTGTCCACGGGCGACATTTTCAGAAAAAACATCAAAGAACGTACTCCGATCGGGGTTGAGGCGAAATCCTATATAGACAAAGGTCAACTCGTCCCCGACGAAGTAACGATAAAGATAGTCAAAGCAAGGCTCGAAGAAGCCGATTGCGCAAACGGTTATCTGCTCGACGGGTTTCCGAGAAACGTGAAACAGGCGAAAGCGCTGGACGAATTTTCCTCGGTAGACAAGGTAGTCAACATAGACGTTCCTCTTCATAAACTCATGAGAAGGATAACGGGCAGAAGAGTTTGCGGCAAGTGCGGCGAATCGTATCACGTCGATTATTTAGGCGGCAAAACCGATTGCGACAAATGCGGCGGCGACCTCGTTCAGAGAGCCGACGACAACGAAGAAACGGTTAAAAGTCGTTTAGACGTTTACGTCGAACAGACCGCCCCGCTCGTAGAGTATTACGAAAAGCGCGGAGTGCTGGTCAATATCGACGGCGACGGCAATATCGACGACGTGTTCAGAACTATCGTTGAAAAGTTAGGCTGAAAAATGATATACATTAAAAGCGATAAAGAGATCGAACTTATGCGCAAACCCTGCGCGATAGTAAGAGACGTTCTCAATCTCTGTCAGGACAAGATAAAAGTCGGCATGACCACGAGAGAACTCGATAAGATTGCTCACGACTATATCGTTTCCTGCGGGGCGACTCCTTCTTTCCTGGGGTACGGCGGTTTTCCGGCCGCGACCTGCATATCAATCGACGAAGTGGTCGTTCACGGCTTTCCGTCGGACAGGATAATAGAGGAAGATATGATCGTAAGCGTTGACGTGGGCGCGTATTTCAACGGTTTCCACGGCGACGCGGCGAGAAGTCTTTACGTAGGGCATATAAGCCCCGAAAAGAAGAAACTCATCGACGTTACGAGAGAGTGCTTTTTCGAAGGGATAAAGGGTATATGTATCGGCAGCGCGATAGGCGATATAGGCGCGCAGGTACAGGCCCACGCCGAAGCGAACGGCTTTTCGGTCGTAAGGGATATGGTGGGACACGGAGTAGGCAGACGCCTGCACGAAGATCCGTCCGTACCCAACTACGGCAAGAGAGGAACGGGCGTAAGGCTTAAACGCAATATGACGATCGCGATCGAGCCCATGATAAATATGGGCGGATACGAAGTCGATATAGACGGCTGGAAATGCGTAACCCGCGACGGTAAACCGTCGGCGCATTACGAAAACAGCGTTTTAATCGGCGACAACGGAGTAGAAATACTCACGTTATAAGGCTAAAATCGCGCGCGCAAATTCTGATGGTAAAAAGTGTAAACTTTAACTTAAAGGAAGACGCTGACTGCGCGCGGTAGAGTAATAGGGCGTTGCCCGTTAAAATAGAATTGGAGGAGATTATACTGTGTCAAAAGACGACGTAATCGAAGCGGAAGGCGTTATCGAAGAAGCGTTACCGAACGCGACGTTCAAGGTTAAACTTACGAACGGCTTCGTGATAACCGCTTACATTTCGGGTAAACTCCGTATGAATTATATAAAGATAATTCCCGGAGATTCGGTAAAAATCGAAATGAGTCCGTACGATCTGACGAAAGGTCGAATAGTATGGCGTAGCAAAAACTGACCCAATTTTATAACCACAAAAAAATCGGAGGATTTTCAAAATGAAAGTAAGACCATCAGTAAAACCCATGTGCGACAAATGCAGAGTCATTAAAAGAGAAGGCAAAGTTATGGTCATCTGTTCCAAAAACAAGAGCCATAAACAAAGACAAGGCTAACGGATTTACTTTTGATTTTTACGGCGCGTAAAAAACGCGTCCACTCAAACAAAAAAATTATTTATTAAAAAAATTCGGAGGATATACAAATGGCTCGTATTGCCGGCGTAGATTTACCAAGAGAAAAGCGCGTTGAAATCGGTATCACCTATATATACGGTATCGGCAGACCCACCGCTCAGAAAATACTCAAAGAAACGGGCGTTAATCCCGACGTAAGAGTTAAAGACCTTACCGAGGACGACGTTGCGAAACTCAGAGAGTATATCGAACATCACCTTAAAGTAGAAGGCGAACTTAAAAGCGAAGTAAGCCTTAACATCAAAAGACTTATGGAAATCGGCTGCTATCGCGGCGTAAGACACAGAAAGGGCTTGCCCGTAAGAGGTCAGAGTTCCAAGAGAAACGCGAGAACGAGAAAAGGTCCGCGTCGTACGGTCGCCAAGAAGAAGACCGCTACCAAATAATTGAAGGAGGACTAAACAATGGCTGTCGCAAAGAAAGTCGTAAAGAAACGTAAAGAACTTAAAAACGTTGATAAAGGACAGGTTCATATCCAATCCTCGTTCAATAACACCATAGTAACCGTAACCGACGCCAACGGAAACGCCATCACGCAGTGCAGCGCGGGCGCGCTCGGCTATAAAGGTTCGAGAAAGAGCACTCCGTTCGCCGCTCAACAGGCTTCGGAAACCGCTGCGAAAGCGGCTATGGAACACGGACTTCGTTCGGTCGAAGTATTCGTAAAAGGTCCGGGACAAGGCAGAGAGTCGGCTATCCGCGCTCTCGGCAACGTAGGTTTAGAGGTAACTCTTATTTCCGACGTATCCCCCATCCCCCACAACGGATGCCGTCCGCCGAAACGCCGTAGAGTATAATAGGAGGTAGCGAGAACAATGGCTAAATATACAGACGCAAAATGCCGCTTATGCAGACGCGAAGGCGGAAAGTTATTCCTTAAAGGGGATAAGTGCTATAAAACGTCCTGCCCGTTCGAAAAACGCCCGGTTGCTCCCGGACAGCACGGAGCGGACAGAAAGAAGGTTTCCGAATACGGACTTCAACTTCGTGAAAAACAAAAGACCAAGAGAATTTACGGCGTACTCGAAAAACAATTCAGAGAGTACTACGACAAAGCCGATAAGATGAAGGGTATCACCGGCGAAAACATGCTTTCTCTTCTTGAAAGACGTCTTGATAACGTCGTTTACAGAATGGGCATTGCGGTTTCCCGCGCGCAGGCAAGACAACTCGTTACGCACGCTCACTTCACCGTAAACGGCCGTCCCGTAGATATCGCTTCTTACGAGATTAAGGTAGGCGACGTCGTCGCGGTTAAAGAAACCAAGAAAGACGCTCCTTATTTCGAATCCATAAAGGGAACCGCGAAGAGCGGCAAAATGCCCAAATGGCTCGATTTCGATACCGAAAAACTCGAAGGCAAGATTCTTGCTCTTCCGACCAGAGAAGATATCGATTCGCAAATCAACGAACAGATGATCGTCGAGTTGTATTCTAAATAATATATACCAAAGAAATATTAAAAAGGAGGTATATTACTATGATGGAAATAGAAACGCCGAAGATAGAAGTTACCGAAAACGAAGACAGATGCTATGCGAAAATAGTCGCAGAGCCGCTTGAAAAAGGTTTCGGCTTAACGCTCGGCAACGCGCTCAGAAGAACGCTTTTGGCATCTCTTCCCGGCGCGGCGGCGCAAGGCATAAAGTTCGTCAGCGGCGACGTAAAACACGAGTTTTCGACCGTTGCCGGTATAAAAGAGGACGTTACCGAGATTATTCTCAACCTCAAAAACGTCGCTTTCAAAACTGCCACTACTCAACCCGACTTCAAGAAAGTTCTTAAACTTGCCGTCAACGGTCCCGCTGTGGTAACCGCAGGCGACATTGCGCGCGACAGCGAAGTAGAAGTTCTTAATCCCGACGCGTACATCTGTACGATCGACAAGGGCGGCGTACTCGATATGGAAATAACCGTAGGCAGAGGACGCGGCTACAAGGGCGCGGAAAACAATAAGACCGACGAAATCGATTACATCGCAATCGATTCTATCTACACGCCCGTTAAAAAGGTCAGTTACAACGTCGATTCGACTCGCGTGGGGCAAAATACCGATTACGATAAATTGACGCTCGAAGTCTGGACCAACGGCGCGTTTTCGGGCAAAGAGATTATAAGTCTTGCCGCGCAGATACTCGGCGAACATATCAATCTCTTCTCGCTCAGCAACGTGCTTGAAAACACGATATTAAAGCCCTCCCAGGCGGGACAGGAAATGAAGATAAGAGAAATGAACATAGAAGACATGGATCTTTCCGTTCGTTCGTATAACTGTCTTAAAAGGGCGAATATTCACACGGTTGACGATTTGACCAAAAAGACCGTAGACGACATGTTAAAGGTGAGAAACCTCGGCAGAAAATCTCTCGACGAAGTTATCGCCAAACTCAACTCTTACGGTTTATCACTAACGGAAAAGGAGGACTAATACAATGTCGGGCAAATTAGGTATGACTACCACTCAGAGAAAAGCGGTTTTAAGAAATCAGGCTTCTAACCTTTTGTGGTACGGAAGACTCGAAACGACTCTCGGCAGAGCGAAAGAACTTCGCCCTTACGCCGAAAAGATCATAACTCTCGCAATGAATACTTATGACGATACGGTTGAAACCACCGTAGTCGTTAAAGATAAAAAGGGTAAAGACGTTACCACGAAAGTGCTTAAAGACGGCCCCAAGAAACTTGCTGCGAGAAGAAAGATCATGGCTCTCGTTTACGATCTTCAGGAACAACGCGGTAAAGAAACCATGACCGAGTTCAAGAACAGAACTGCCGGCGTTCGTCACCCCCTTATCGAGAAGATTTTCAACGAAATCGCTCCCAAGTACGCTCAAAGAGCGGAAGAACTCAAACAGAGAGGCGGTTACACGAGAATTTATCAACTCGGTGAGAGAAAAGGCGATGCCGCTCCCACTGCTATAATCGAACTCGTATAAGTTTGTTTATACAACCGAAAATCAACGCTCCGAAGCGGTTTCCGCTCCGGGGCGTTTTTCTCGTTCGCCACTAAAACATCGCCGTACGCGTCGTCGCGAGCGATGACACGTCCGATTTACGTCATTCTTAACGTAGTGGAGAAAGATACTTAATAAAACTTACATTGAAGTAAATACGGACGGAGTTATGTCATCCTGAGGTTTACCGAAGTCCTCTCGGCCGGGGGGGGCGCCTCCCCTCCCCGC
>FR898439.1:17356-26198 GCA_000437515.1 Acidiphilium sp. CAG:727
TTCGCTTACGCTCAATATGACACTAATATATACTCCTACTCCGTGGCAATTCACCCTTCCGGGAGTACGAACGACTATACGGTCGCTCATCTTTTTACGCGCGTCGCCTTGCCTAAATAGCGATATTGCAAGCCAAAACTATCGATAATCGCTCTATAATTGCGTTTTATTAAAAAATGCGGAAAAGAACGCGGAATAAAAACGGCGTAAAGCGGATGATCACGGTCGTTTTTTCGGTTTTTTAGGGGGAAAGTAAACGAGAAAGTGTAAAATATATTAAAAAAAATTGCGGAAAATTATTGAAAAATAAAAACATTTGTGATATTATATATTATATATAACTATACTTATACGTAGTTATTCTACTTATACGTAGTTATTCTCGGACGGCACGTCGCGCAAGAGGAATAATTTAACGGGCAATTACCATTGAAGCGGGTTGAAATGTCACATTTACTTAGAGTAAAACCGAATAAATTCGTTTTGGCGGCAGCGGCGATTTTGTGCGCCGTTTTCTCGGTCGTGTTTTTTAATTCGCCGAACGTAAAAGTAAAAGCCGAGGAAGTTTCGGTTACGGCTTCGCCCACTACTTCTTTCGATAATAATCACGAATATACAGCGGCAGAAGTTACTCTGCTGAAAAGTCATTATCTCGACGAAATCGGGAAATTAGAGCATTACGCGGTCATCAAAGGTATAGAGAGTACGGAAACCGAGAGATACTCGGCTGAGATTGACGGGCTTTTATCCGGCGGCGAAAAAACTCCGAAGGAAGTCGCCGAAGCGTATTTCTCGGGAACGAACGGGTTTGCGGGCGTACTCGGTATATACGAGATCGCAAACGATTTCTACTCGTTCTACCTCGCCGAAGACGCTACCGTAAAAAATCAGGAAAACCCGTTGTACGCGTTCAGCGTCGCTTTAATGCAGGATAAAGCGCTGCTCGAAAATCGCTTTTCGCTGGAAAATTATTACGACGGAAATACGGGCGGTTACGACGTTGAAAATGCGCGAAGAAACAGCGAAACGTTTTACGCGGATTATTTCCTGGAAGCGGAGAAAATCCGCGACTATCTCGACGACAGATACGCGAAGGTGTACGTAAGCGAGATGAACTTCGACTCGCAGATTTATTTCGGCGAGAAGTACGGCGAGGGATATACGGCGGAAAAAGTTTACGGCTCTGCGAGCGCGGATTGGCAAAGCGAATTTGCCGCCGTCAAGGCCGAACTCGTCGCGCAGGGCAGAGCGGTCAAAGACTACGTCGGGTACGAACGTAAAGTCTGCGACGCGATGCTTGCGGTCAAAAAAACTTACGACGGAAAATTCGCCGGGCTGAAAACCGCCGCGGCGAGAGCGGAAGAGGAAGCGAAGAAATTCGACGAAACCGTAAGTTTCCCGAAACTGAATGAAAAACTCGGTTACCTGAAAGCCGAAATAGACGAAATAAAAACGGCGTTGGACGAGTTCTTCGCTCTTCCGACGATTACGATAAATATCTGGTCTTACGACGTTAAAAACGAAAAGGGCGAAGCGAAGTCGGCGACTATCGATCTGAAAACGGGGCTTGCGGCTGCCGACGACGGAAAGAGCGGCGACGATTACGCGAAAATCGCTTCGCTTATCAGAATAACGAAGAACGTAACCGAAGAGGGCGTCAAAGCCGTTTATCTTAACCACGTGGGTCTGTACGGGCAGAGCGGCGAAAGCGCGGTCGCAAGAAACAAAAATTTGGCGCAATCGCTTATCGATTCGATTACCGAAACGGGACTTATCCGTAATCCGTATTCTTACGGCGGAAAAACGGTATCAGGGCCGAAAGACGTAATCGACGCGTTTTACGATTCTTACACTCAATCCGCGGCGTTGCAATATAACGGCGAAAATTCGGAAGCGGTAAACGAAAAACATCTGTTGCCGTCCGTTTCTTCGGCGAAGAACAAGAAAAAGAACAAACAAGGTTACACGATAACGATAACGTACTTCGTTAAAAACGAAGATACGGGAAAATTCGAAGAAACCCCGCTATTCGACGCCGAAGCGTTTATAGAAGTAAGAGAGGGCGCGACGCCGTCGGTTGAGAGGAATACGCTCAAAGCGCTGCGCAACCCCGATAAATACGCGAAGAAACTTTCCGACGAGCAAAGAAAGGCAATAAAAGACAAGGGACTTTGGAAATATATAACTTTAACCGTTTACGAACCGAATCAGAGCGGCGAAACGGCGGTTAAAACGAATCTCAAAAAAGTAGATGGAACGAATAGTTATTACGTCGTGGTTATCGCGTTCGACGACGAGGGCATTACTGCCGGACAGGCGACTTCGTTTACGATAGTCGAATACGGACACGCGGAAATAACTAACGTAATATCAAATATTGAACGGGAAGGCAAAACTATGAAATTTCAGGTAAACGACGTAAGCAGATTGCTCGTTTGGGAATGGTTGACCGGCGACAAGAAGTGGGATTGGGCGATGTGGATCGCGTTGGGAGTAGTGTGTTTATTAGTCCTCGCGCTCGTCATTCTCATCGTGGCTAAATGTATCAGGAAAAAGAAATACAAAGTCATATTCTACGCTCGCGGCGGCAAGTACAACAAAACCGTAAAAGCAAGATACGGTTGTAAGTTCAATTACCCGAAAGATCCCGTAAAGAAAGGTTACGTCTTTATGGGTTGGTACGCGGATAAAAAATGTACCACTCGTTTCGCTTCGACCGAGATAAACAAGAAAGGCACCGTAAACGTATACGCCAAATGGATGAAACTCGAGGAGTACGAACAACTCAACGAGCAGTATTCAAAAGCCAAAGCCGTCGTAGATCCCGCGGTCGCTTCCGCAGACGCTCAATACTTCTCTTCGCTTCAGAAAGATCCCGAAATCGAAAAGATAGAAGCCGAGAAGTTGTCGTATATGGCTAAAAAGGCGGAAGAAGACAGAAAGACCGAAGAAGTCAAACTTCAATCGATAAAAGAAATCGAGGCTTCCAAGAACAGCGAAGAAGCCCGAGCTAAAGCCGAAAAAGAAGCCGACGAAGCAAGGAACGCGCTCGACAGCGCTCTTAAAGAACGCGACGCGATCATCGCCAAGGCGAGAGCCGAAGAAAGAAGCAAGTGCTACGGCGAAGTCGCCGATTCGTTAAAGAACGACAACGAAAACCTTGCAAACGCGTTGACCGGAACGGCAATCGTTCCCGCAGGCGCGGCAGCCAACGCGCAGCAACCGATGAATCTCGATGAACAACTTCGCAAGATCAAAGAAGAAGCGAAAGCCGAAGCGAAAAAAGAGATCGAAGAAGAAATGAAGCGTAAAGCCGAAGAGGAAGCGAGAATAAACGCCCTCGTCGAAGCGCGCGTCAAAGAGATTATCGACAGAAAGGACAAAGAAGCGGAAATCGCGAGATTCGGCAGCGAAACCAAAGCGGCGACCGACCCCGCGATACTCGAAAGACTTGCCCTTGCGGAAGAGAAGATAGCCCGTTACGAAGAAATGCTCGCCAAGAATAACGTGGCGGAAGATAACGCCGAGGCATCGGAAGAACTTCCCGCAGAAGTCGCTCCCGTAGAGGAAGAAACGGAAGTCGAAGCGAAAGAAGAGGTTAAAGAAGCCGCTCCCGCAGTCGACCCCGAATTGCTCGCAAGACTTGCCGAAGCCGAAGCGAGAATAGCCGCTTACGAAGCCGACGAAAAGAACCGCGCGGAAGCCGAAGCGAAAGCAAAAGAAGAAGCCGAAGCCTTGAACGCCGCGAAGGCAAAAGAAGAAGCCGACGCAAAGGCAGCCGAGGAAGCGGGCAAAGAAACCGCTAAACTGTTCGACAGACTTAAAGCCGAAACCGCGTCTTACGTACGCGGCGACGATCTGACGGTCGGACTCGTAAAAGACGACGAAGTTCTTAAAATAACCGAAGCAAACGGCAAAGTCGAACTCGAACTCAACGTTCCGTTCGAAGACCTCGAAGAAAAGGGTTATAACGTACTCCGCGGAAATAAATTCCCGGCGATGTACGAACTCGAAAGCGACGACGACGCGGACGAAGCGCTCGAACTCATCGAAGAAGCGATGAGCGCGCACGGCATGATGAAATCCGTTCCGCAGGTTATATACGCGTCGACCAGGGAAGACAGACTTGCCGGTTATACGTTCGTAATCGAAAACGAAAAGGTCGCCGAAACTACCGAAGAATTCTACTCCGTACTCCGCGCTTACGCCGGATCGTTCGCAGACGTAGAGGGCTACGAGGGCGAAGACAAGCCGCTCGTCAAGATGTTCAAAGACGGCAGCGACGTTCTCGTATATCTCAACTCCTCGGCGGCGGGGCTTAAAGCGGCGGAACCGTTTATGGCAGAACAGGGTTACTCTTCGCTCGTGGTCGTTAAAAACGCCGAAGATTGTCGTTTCGCCGAAAATTGCATCGAAGCGACGATGAAAGACAACGGGCTTATACGTTATCCCCTTATGACCGGCTTCGTAGAAGGCGGCGACGACGACGGCTTTGCGTATATTCTTAAAGCGTAACAAATATAAACGATAAATTATTTTAACACATAGGCGCAGAAGGGGCGTAACGACGTCTTTTCTGCGTTCTACGGTAGAGAGGTAAAAAAATGAGTGACAAAGTAATACTTACCGAAGAAGGTAAACTGCAACTTGAAAAAAGACTTGAAGAACTTAAATTCGTAAAACGCCCCGAAATAACCGAGCGTATCAAGATCGCGAGAGATTTCGGCGACTTATCCGAAAACGCCGAATACGACGCGGCTAAAAACGAACAGGCTCGTATCGAGGGCGAGATAGTCGAAATCGAAGCAAAACTCAAAGTTGCCGAGATTATCAAGGCGGGCAAGAAAGACGTGGTTTCCGTCGGCATGAAAGTTACCGTTTTCGACGAAGACGGCGACCCGCAGGAAGTCGAGTACGAACTCGTGGGAACGACCGAAGCGGACGTTTACAAGAACAAGATTTCCAACGAATCTCCTTTGGGACAAGCGTTGATCGGCGGAAAGGTCGGCGACACGGTCGTCGTCCACGCTCCGTCGTGCGATTACCCCATTAAGATACTTGCCATAAAAAGATCGTAAAGACGCGCAAAATGGACGTAAAAGTTACCAAAAAAAGATTTTTCAATTTAGTAGCGTACGACTGGATAAAAATAGTCGCGTTGTCCGTTGCGATCGTGTTCGTATGGATTCTTTTGTTTACGACCTGCGCGACCCGCGCTACCGACGGGCAGCAATTCTACTTCGTGCTTTACGGCGACGTTTCCGCCAAGGGCAGCGAAGATTTCGAAATGCTCAAAAAGATGAAAAAGGACGGAGATCTTTCTTACGACGTCCTCGAATATTCGGTCAATTCGATTACCAAGGCTGGCAATTACAGCGCGCAATATATGTTGAGCCTTCGTAATACCACTCACGAAGCAGATGTCTTTTTGATTTACGCCGGAGCGACGAATAAAATCGTCGGTTTGCCGAAAGAGAAAACCGACGAAGGCGAAAAAGCGGATGAAACCGCAGGCGGTACTACGGCAGGTACCGAAGAAAAGCCGACCGAGAAATCTTCCGATATTCAGGGGGTTTTAGACGGCGGCAGCGTTCAGTCGATAGACAAACTTTTATCGGGGGCGAAGTCGTATCTCGAAAAATTCGGAGCGAATTTCGACCCGACTAATCCGACGGTAGACGACGCGAAAATAGAGAGATATTTCAGAAGCGAACGCATAACTTCGGCGCGTAATTACAAAAAATTATATAAGACCGAAAGTCAGATTGCGGCGGGCGTTAAAAACGAACAGGCGAGGATACGGAAACTTCTCGAAGCCTATCTCCGCGTAAGCAAGGTTATAGAAAGCGTAAAACCTACCGAAAAAAACTTTTTGCGTTATTATATCCCCGCGAACGAACGAAAGAAAGAGAACCCCGACGATATGGCAAGAGTTCCGTACGGAATAGATCTCGCGCTTCTCAACGCAGACCTTGCGAAACTTTCCGCAGACGAGGTTAAAGCCCTCGGCAAAGAAAAAATAGAAGATCGTTGGGTTTACGCCGACAAAAACGGCGACCCGCAGACCGCGGGCATAACGCTCTGCGTTTCGGACTATACTTCTTCGCAACGCGATTTGCAGTACGAAGCCGTAACGTTTATAGATTATTTTATAAGAACATTCAGCAGATATGCAGATTAACTCGCTTGATAAAAAACGCGGATATTTCGTAACGCTCGAAGGGGGAGAAGGGTCGGGCAAATCGACTCAACTCGGACTTCTCGAAGACTATCTGTCAAAGGGCGGCTACGACTTTATCTTCACGAGAGAGCCGGGCGGCACGCCCATATCCGAAGAAATCCGCAAAATTTTGCTCGGCGGCGAAAATACCGAGATGTGCGACGAAACCGAGGCGCTTTTGTTCGCGGCGGCGAGAGTTCAGCATATCAAAGAAAAGATTCTGCCCGCCGTGGCGGCGGGTAAGACCGTCGTCTGCGACAGATACGTTCATTCGTCGCTCGTATATCAGGGCTACGCTAGGGGGCTTGGCGACTTCGTCGAAAAAGTCAATTCTTACGCGTTTGAAAACTGTATGCCGGACGTTACGATTTTTCTCGATATAACCCCGGAAAGGGCGTTTGCAAGAAAAGGCGGCGCGGATAAAGACGACAGGCTGGAACAGAGCGGTATGGACTTTCATAAACGCGTATACGACGGCTACGTCAGGGCGGCGGAGAAGTTCCCCGATCATTTCGTAAGAATAAACGCCGACAGACCCGTTGAAGACGTATTTGAAGATATTCTTTCGACGCTTGAAAACAGAGGCGTAATAACCCGAAAATAAGGTAAGATGTACGAAGAACTCGTTAAAGACACAACCGCATATAAGATAATTTCGACCGAGAAAAAAAACGGCGCGTTATCGCACGCGTATCTCGTGGTATGCGCCGATAAATACGCGTTGAAGACTTATCTTAAAGAACTTGCAAAGGTCATAGAGTTTCAGGGCGACGACGGCGACGGGCGAATCGCCGGACTTATCGATAAAAACGCATACGCCGACTGTACTTTTTATCCGCTTACGGGCGACAGGATAATGACGGCGGACGTAGACGATCTCGTATCGAAAACGTATATACGCCCGCTTGAAAACAAGACGAGATTGTTCGTTTTGTGCGGGGCGGAAAACGCCACGCCCGCCGCGCAGAACAAGTTGCTCAAAACTTTGGAAGACCCCCCGAAAGGCGTGGTGATACTGATAGGCGCGTTACGCGAAAGCGGGCTTCTGTCAACCGTGCTGTCAAGGGTAAAGAAGATAGACGTTCCGCCGCTTTCCTCGGAAAAAATAAGAAGCGTTTTGTCGGAACGTTGCAAGGATAAAGACAGGCTCGAAACCGCTATCCGTTCGGCGAACGGGAGCGCGGGGGCGGCGCCGGCGAGCGGTAGCGCGGGGGCGGCTCTCGCCGCGTATGAAAACGGAGAGTCGGACAAACTCAATACGCTCGCGAAAGATATTTTTGCGGAAATGAAGTCGTCGAAAGACGTCGTAAAATTCGTAAAACGCGCGGGCAAAGAAGACGTAAAAGAATTTATTTCGGCGTTGAAAGCGGAAACGACGATGCGGCTCGAAAACGCCGTATACGGCAAAGAGGATAAAGACGGGTTTACCGTCGGCGCGCTCGTCGCCATTTCCGAAATGCTTACCGATAAGGAAAAAGCGGTTGCTTTCAGCGCAAATACGGCAATGACGATAGACGGCGTTTTGCTTTCAATCGTCAGGGAGAAACGCAGATGGCAAAAATCGTAGGTATAAAATTCAAGCGTACCGCCAAGGTGTATTACTTCGATCCGATAGGGTTGAAACCTAAAAAGGGCGATACGATGATAGTGGAAACGGCGCGCGGAGTGGAATACGGGGCGGTCGTTCTGGAAGTTAAAGACGTTCCGGATAAAGAAGTAATTCAACCGCTTAAACCGGTTATAAGAATCGCGACCGAAGCAGATCTTAATAAGATAAGAAAAGACGAACAGCGGGCGAAAGACTGTATTAAAGTCGCCGCCGAAAAGGTCGCCGCCCGAAATCTCAAAATGAAGGTTATCGACGCGGAATACACTTTCGACAACGGTAAACTCGTATTTTATTTCACCGCGGCAGGCAGAGTGGATTTCAGAGATCTCGTGAAAGACCTTGCCTCGGCGTTCCATAGCAGAATAGAACTTCGTCAGGTGGGCATAAGGGACGAAACGAGATTGCTCGGCGGAATCGCTCCGTGCGGAAGAGTCGTTTGTTGCGCTTCCTGTCTGCCCGATTTCAGAAAAGTTACCATAAAAATGGCTAAAACGCAGGGGCTTTCGCTTAATCCGGCAAAAATCAGCGGCTTATGCGGAAGACTTATGTGTTGTCTGGAATACGAAAACGAACATTACAGCGAAACTTATAAGTTAATGCCTAAAATCGGCAGCGAAGTAGACACGCCCGACGGTAAAGCAATCGTAGTTACTAACAATATGTTGACTATGGTCGTAACCACGAAGCGGCAGGCGCAGGACGGCGGATTTACTTATAAAGAATACAAACTTTCCGAAATAAAGGTAAAAAGGCCGAACAGACTGGAAGAAGTAAAAGACGGCGCAGAAGAAAAGGCGTTGAAAGATCTTCTCGACTGACGCTTGTCCGCTACGCGCGGCTACCGGCGAAGCGACTGATCGAACGGTGATTTGCCGAGAGCGGGGGCAACCTGCAAAATAAAAATTAAATTTAATTTATAAAAAGCCTATACAAATTAAAAATAATGTGGTATAATATCATAGACGACGAAGCGTGGTCGTGAAACGACCGAACGCTTACGACTGTCGGAGATA
>FR898440.1:0-1340 GCA_000437515.1 Acidiphilium sp. CAG:727
GTAACGCAACCCCGCCTTGATTTACTCGTATCAATTATAGATTTTTTTATTATTGAACTTTCGTTCCGTCAATCGTAACGGTAAGATGTTCCGCATCCATACTGTTTTTGTTAGCCCATACTTTGGAACCGGTGTTCTTACCGTCGGCAAAACCGTTTACGGTTATATCGTTGACGGTGAGGGCATAAGTGGCGTTATAATCGTTACCGATTTCGATAGCCGCTTTCCCCGCCGAGCCGTTGTTGCGGTCGTTGAAAGTGCAGTTCTTTACTGTAAGGTTCGTCGTTTTTGCCGCCGTTGCCTGACCGTAAAGAAGGATTGCTTTACCGTTGGTGTTGAAAGTGCAATCGTCGAATAAAACGTCCGTGCCGCCCCAGGTCCATACCGAATATTGATTAGCCATATCGTTTTCGAAAGTGCAGTTTATAAAGGTTGCCTTTCCGAAAAGGGTAAGTTTACCCCTTATAACGCAATTTTCATAAACGAGTTCGTCGCATACGATACCGTCAAAATTGTCTTCGCCGGCTTGAACAGTCATATTCTTGAACGTGAATTTCGAGCCGCGTTGATAGTTAAGCATACCGCCTTCGGCGTTGATTGCTTTGCTTACGACGTCAACGGTTTGAGTTCCGTCGCCTACGAAAGTAAGAGTTCTGCTCTTATCGCCTTCGTGTGCAATGCCGTTGTCGAGCGTTACGCTTGCGTTTTTCGGCAAGGTTATGGTCGCGGGAACGCCTTTTTCGGTTGCGGGAATTACGGTTCCGTTCAACGTATCGGAAAGGGTTTTGCCTTCTGCGGGTTTATAAGTTTCTTTTCCGAAAGCGATATAACCGTCTTGAAGTTTAACTTCGTACCAATCGCCGTCTTTAACTACTTCGTATCCGTCGGGAACGATTATTTCTTCGGTGCCTTCGGGTTGAACGTGCGGTTCGGCAGGGTTGAATTTGTAGAACTTACCGCCCATAACGTAAATTTTGCTACCGCTGTGGTCATTACAATTCAAAGTCCACTTGGGGGTTATGTTTACGAACGTTCCGCCGTAGATTTCTATCGTTGCGCTGCCGGAAGCGTAAATAAGATCGTAGTGATCGTCGCCTTTTTTAGCAGTATTTACGTAAGTACCGCCGTTAATGATGACTTTCGTGTTTGCTCCCTTTGCCCAAACAGCCATGTTATATTCGCTGTCGCCAAACATGCCGCCTTCCGCAACGACCGTTGCGTTGCCGTTAAGGGTAAGCATGCTGCCGTTGTCAACGTAAAATACGCCGTCTACGCCGCTTGCCCTTATGTTTTTGTCAAGGGCATATTCGTGCGCGTTACCGTCGCTGAACGAAAGCGGG
>FR898440.1:1396-6002 GCA_000437515.1 Acidiphilium sp. CAG:727
ACGGCTTCTACCGAAACGATAAGCGTTGTGGTTTTTTCCGCATAGTCGTTTCCTGCCGAAATCGGAAGTTCGACGGATACGGGAACGGTAACGTTCTCGCCTACGGCAAGGGCGGTATAGCCGGTTGCCGAATCGCCTAAGTAGTATTCGTTGTTGACGAATATATTCAAAGCGGCGGTAAGGTTGCTTTCGCCATCTTCTTTAACGAGAACTCTGTACTTAACGGGTATGTCCGATTCGTTGTCGACCTTAACGTCGAAAGCGATGCGGTCGCCGGGCGCCATCTTTTTAAGGGTGAGCGTGTTGCCTTCGAATTCCGCAGTGCCGCCGAGATAGAAAGTACCTGCCGCGGTTCGGTCTTCTTCGGTGCCTTCGAGAGTGTCCGGATTGACTTCGGTAAGCGAATACATCTTCTTGTTTTCGATCGTAGCGTTAAGCAGTTTGACTTTCGCGCTGGTAATCGAAAGATTTACTTTCGCGTTCGAAGTAAACAATGCGAACGTTGCCCCTGCTATAACGCTCATGCAGAGCGCGATTGCAAGGAAAGCCGAAACTATTACGTTTCTTTTCATTGACTTCATTTCTTCTTTCTCCTTTCGTACGCAAAAAGATTTGTTCATAGAATATATTATTTTATGAACAAAACGGCAAAAACCGAGTTAAAAAACTGTATAAATTTATATTATTTTGGCAAATTTCACTCATTTAGCACGATTTATTTGACTATTCTTTAACATAATGATAAAATAGACCTGAAAAATATACGTAAAATAATATATTCCATGAACAAAATCGATATAACCGATTTTTGAAAGCAACGCAAAAAAAGTCCGGTATTTTGCAAAACAGCAGAATATCGGACTTTTTATTTGATAAAACGATATTTTCCGTCGAAATTCAACTAAAAATAATTTCAAGTTATTTTTTGTCGTTATAAAAACAAAAATTTATTCGTTTTTTATATTTTCTTTTATCGAAAAAATCAATTGTGAAAAATTAAGTCATATTTTGTCGAAATCGGGCGTATTATAAACCGACGGCAGGTAAAATATTATGGAAACGAGTTATTCCGAAATCAAGAAGAAAAACGTAATAAACGTGCTCGACGGCAGAGATCTCGGCAAGGTAATCGATATAACGTTTACTTATCCCGACGGTAAGATTAAGTCGATAATCGTTCCCGGCAAAAAGAACGCCTTTTTCAAGACGAACGAACTCATCATAAATTTTTGTTGTATAGAAAAAATCGGCAACGACGCCATACTCGTAAGACTTCATCAGAACGCCTGCGAAGCGAAGGCTGCCGCGAAAGAGGAAAAACGCGTCGTCAATCAAATCGACGACGAAGAATGACAAATTGAACAGGTAGCGTAAAAAATATAAAATATCAAGCGGCGGCAAATTTATCCGGAATTTGCGCGTAGTCGCTTATTCGTTTGCATTTTTTGACTTTTCGTGATATAATCGCTTTTATGTTGAAGTTTAACGAAAATCTGCCTGTCGACAAGGTTAAAAACCTTAACCCCGTTGTACTCGCTTTCGTCGGAGATGCGGCGTATTCGCTTTACGTACGGAAAAAACTCGTATCCGGCGGCGACTATAAAACGGGAACGTTAAACGGGCTTTCGGCAGAGATCGTGTGCGCACCTGCGCAGGCAAGGCTTTCCGAAAAACTGGTAAACGATTTTTTTACCGACGAAGAGAACGATATTTTTCGTCGGGCGAGAAATTCGAAAAAACCGTCCAAAGCCAAGCACGCAAGCGTATCCGACTATAACGCGTCTACGGGCTTCGAGGCGGTGATAGGGTATTTGTATCTTATCGGCGACTACGATCGTTTAGACGAAATATTTAATTACGCGGAGAATATCGACTTATGAAAATCGAAGGGAAAAATTCCGTAAGGGAACTTTTAAGAACTAAAAAAACTATCGACAAAATTCTGATTGCAAACGGCATGCGCGACGAAGAAAGCAAGAACCTGCTCAATATAATAAAGTCGTCCGGCGCGAAGTATCAGTTTGCCGATAAGTCGGTTCTGGATAAAGAAAGCGAAGGCAGGCGTCATCAGGGTTTTATCGCCTACGTTTCGGACTATAAGTATGCGGAACTGGGCGAAATACTCGCGTCGATCGCAGATAAAGACGACGCGTTTCTCGTCATGCTCGACGGGGTGGAAGACCCGCATAATCTCGGCAGCGTAATCAGGGTTTGCGAATGCGCGGGCATAGACGGGCTTATAATCGGCAAAAGAAGAAGTGCCAGCGTTACCGACGCGGTAATGCGTATTTCGGAAGGCAGCGCGAATCACCTTAAAATCGCTAGGGTTACAAACCTTAACTCCGCGCTCGACGAAATAAAGAAAGCGAATATATGGTCGTACGCGCTCGAATTGGGCGGAAACAATATCTATAAAAACAAACTTACGGGCAGAATCTGTATGGTAATCGGCGGCGAAGATTCGGGTGTAAACGAACTCACCAGAAAAAAATGCGACGCGCATATTTCGATACCGATGTACGGCAACGTAAATTCGCTTAACGCGTCGGTTGCCTGCGGGATAGGCGTTTTCGAGGCGCTCCGCCAACGTAAAGATGTATAACGAACTATCCGATAACCAACTTATAACTTTGCATAGGGCAAACGATACCGAGGCTTTTCCCGTACTTCTGGAAAGGTATAAAGATCTCGTCAGGGGGGTAAGTCGGGCTTATTATCTCGTCGGCGGCGACGGCGACGACGTTTTGCAGGAGGGGTATTGCGGACTTCTGAAAGCCGTTACGACTTATTCCGAAAATTCTGCGGCTTCGTTTTCGACCTTCGCGAGGCTGTGCATAGAAAGCGCGATAAAAACCGCGGTTACAAAAGCCAACAATAAAGGAAACGAACTTCTCAATAACGCTGTTTCGTTAGCAGAATGTTTAGGCGTTTTCGCTCCCGATACACCGGAAGATAAGGTTATCGACGACGAAAGCGTCAGCGAGTTGAGAGAAAGAATTACGAGCGGGTTGTCGGAAACCGAAAAAACCGTACTCGAACGTTATCTTACGGGTATGACCTACGGCGAGATAGCGGACGCGATAGGATGTAACGAAAAAAAGGTTGACAACGCTATTCAGCGTATAAAGAAAAAACTTTTGAAAAAACGGGGATAAGATTATGGCGTATTTGGCTCTTTACAGACGGTTTCGTCCTAGTGGCTTCGATTCGTTAATCGGGCAGGATCACGTCGTAAGAACGCTCGTAAACCAGATAAATTCGGACAAGATAGGACACGCCTATCTGTTTTGCGGCGCGCGCGGAACGGGTAAAACTTCCGCCGCGAAAATATTCGCAAAGGCGATAAACTGCCTTTCGCCCGTCAACGGTTCGCCGTGCGGCAAATGCGCGGTTTGTAAGGCTCTTGCAGACCCGTCGAATCTCGATATAGTCGAGATGGACGCCGCCTCGAACAACAAGGTAGAAAACGTCAGGGAAATTCGCGATAAAATTCAGTATCCGCCGGTAAGCGGTAAGTATAAAGTCTATATTATAGACGAAGTCCACATGCTCACCACCGAGGCTTTCAACGCTCTTTTGAAAACGCTCGAAGAACCCCCGAAACACGCTGTGTTTATTCTCGCCACTACCGAAGTGCATAAACTGCCGTCGACGATTTTGTCACGTTGTATGCGTTTCGATTTCAGACTTATCCCTACCGGTGAAATAGCAGGGCTTATAGGTAAAATTTATCGTGAAATAGGCAAAGATTACGACGACGATGCCGTAAACGCCGTCGCGAGGGCGGGTAACGGAAGCGTGAGGGACGCGCTCTCGGTTGCGGATATCTGCGCGTCGTATCGCGACGGAAAACTCACTTACGCGGACGTTCTTGCGGTACTCGGCGCAACGGACGGCGACGTACTCGTGTCCCTCATTTCGGATATTTTCGATTCGAAAACGGGGGATATGCTGTCAAAAGTGGAAGAACTCGCCGATTCGGGTAAAAGCGTAGGCGTACTGTGTAAAGATATCGTTTCCACGCTCCGCGAAACCGTAATCTGCAAGACGTGTAAAGACGCAAAAAAAATTCTCGCGTTGCCCGACGAAACGTACGGAAAACTCGTTGCCGCAGGCAAAAAAGTCGACGAAAAACGATTGCTCCGCATAATGGAAATTTTTGCCGACGCCGAAAGCGATCTCAAATATTCGAACTCTCCGAGGGCGGTACTCGAAACGGCTTGCATAAAGGCTGCTATGCCCGCGGTTGATTACAACATAGACGCGATCTTGTCGCGCGTAGCCGCTCTCGAACAAAAAATCGCTTCGGGCGTCGTCGTAAGCGGACGGGCTGAAAAGCAAGAGCCGCGTACAGAGCGATTAAACGAGGTTTCAAGCGTTTCCGCCCCGATAACCGAACAGCCGAAAACGGCAGAAGAAGTTAAACCCGTCCGGGTGGCGGACGATTACGATTACCCCGTTCCTCCCCCGGAGGAAGAAATGCCGTTCGACGATCCTTATTCTGTTCCCAAAAGGGTAGAGAAAAAGGACGGTAAACCCGAGTCCGCCGTTACGTCCGTAAAGGCGGCGGAAACCGCAAACGAATCGCAGACCGTAAAGCCCGTCG
>FR898440.1:6018-18553 GCA_000437515.1 Acidiphilium sp. CAG:727
AAGCCCGTCGGGAATATGAGCGCCGGCAGAATTTGGGGTACGGTCGTGAGAAAACTTCGTTCGGACAGAAACATAGTACTGTGGGTCGCCTGTCAGGATATGACGGCGAGTTTAAGCGGAAATACTCTGGTGATAGCGGCTAACGACGAAGCGGGGTATAACGCCGTTATAAAGGAGCAGAATCTTTCTACGCTGACGGCGGCGGTAAGGTCGGTCGGCAACTACGACGTGAAAGTCGTACTTGGTAAGACCGAAGAAAATGACGATTTCGAAGAGGGCGTTGCGGCGTTGAAAAGAAAAACGGGCGTAACCAACGTGGATATTAAAAACTGAAAAGGAGTAAAATTATGGCAGGATATAAGGGCGGTTTCGGCGGCTTCGGCGGCGGAAATCAGATGCAGCAACTCATGAAACAGGCGCAGAAAATGCAGGAACAAATGGCAAAGGCGCAAGAGGAACTCGAAGAGGCGGAAATAGTCGGCGAAAGCGCTGGCGGCAAAGTTAAAGTTACCGTAAACGGTAAAAAAGTCGTTTCCGCCATATCGATCGATCCCGAAATCGTTGACGTAGACGACGTCGAAATGCTCGAAGATCTTCTTATGGCTGCTCTCAATAACGCGTATGCCGAAGCGGACGAAATGCACGACGAAAAGATGGGCGCGTTCGGCGGCGCCGGCGGAATGTTCTGAAATGGCTGTCTTTATCGAACCGATAGGCAAACTCGTAAATCAGTTTGCCAAGTTGCCGGGCGTGGGAACGAAAACCGCGCTCCGGTACGCGTATAAAATTATAAACATGACCGAGGCCGAAGCGGAAGAGTTCGCGGCTGCGGTGTTGAACGCTAAAAAAAGCGTGCATTACTGCAAAATCTGCGGCAATTTTACGGATAAAGACGTTTGCGATATCTGTTCTTCGCGCGACCACGCCGTAATTTGCGTCGTAAAAGAACCGAAAGACGTCATGGCAATGGAGAAGGCTCACGAATTCAAGGGGGTTTATCACGTTCTTCACGGAACGATAAGCCCTATGGACGGCGTTACTCCAAACGATATACGTATTAAAGAACTTTTGCAACGCATCGCGGAAGGTAACGTAAAAGAAGTTATTATGGCTACCAATCCGGACGTCGAGGGAGAAGCGACGGCTATGTATATTTCGTCGCTGATAAAGCCGCTCGGAGTAAAGGTTACGCGACTTGCGCACGGTATACCGATCGGCGGAGAGTTGGAATACGCCGACGAAGTTACGATTTCGCGCGCGCTTCTCGACAGAAAAGAATTATGAGTTTTTTTCGGCTCGGGCGTTTTTTGCGCGACGATAAGTCGGAGCGAAAACGGGTATAAAAGCATTGCGGAAAGACCGCGGAAAAATAAAATATAAAAGTACCGATAAAAAGTTGACCTTAACGAAAAAATATGTTAATATATACAGGCTGATGTTTTTGTCGGCGTAATGTACGGTTGGAGAAATACCCAAGAGGCCGAAGGGGCTCCCCTGCTAAGGGAGTAGTATGGGATAACCGTAGCGAGGGTTCAAATCCCTCTTTCTCCGCCAAGTGAAACTCGTTTGAACCCTTGAGGTTCAAGCGAGTTTTCCTTTTGTACGATGGGGTTGTCGTTTTCAGTTGCGTTCTGGCAGTCGTTTGTTGCGGTTTTGCCGTTGCTCTCTATGTCGTTAAGGTGCGAAATAAGTTCTTCCGTGTCTTTCCTCTTAATTACCGTCGGGTGGTTATGGTGAGCATACATTAGATATTGACATTTAAGTGATTATAATACTTTTTATAAAATGCAACCAACAAAGTCATACACGAGGTTGAATTTTCTTATTGTTTAGGTTAGCCGAGACGAAGAAGCTAAAAGATATTCTCGAAGTAATAAACGAAATGCATCCGACGGACGAGTTCGATGGAGAAATGTTCCGTCGTCTTATAGATAATAGATAATGTAAAAGCAAACGAGAGAGCCGACAAAACGGCTCTCTCGTTAAAATTTTATTTAAAATACCTTACAAGGGCATAGTGTTTGTTTTATCTGACAGGTGGCAGGTGTCACGATGGCAGGAGAATGTGAACCACCCATTTTAACTATCAAAAGCAGAAGAAAAAGTTTGTGGATTGTTATTCGATTTTTACAAATCGAGAGCTTTAGTGTTGGTGAGTTTTTAGATGTATCAACAATATATTGGTTTTTTTACTTTCTATATTGCCCCGGTGTTACTCCGAATTTATTTTTAAACACTATGTTGAACTGCGTCAGGTTGGAGTATCCTATGGCGTTGGCAATCGCTATTGTGCTAAGATCTGTGTTGTCAAGCAGGTTTTGTGCATACAGTAATCTGTTTGCAAGTAAGTAGTCGTGCGGCGTTGTGCCGAAGTGTTGCTTAAACATTCGGCTTAACTGCATGCGAGAGTAGTTTAATTTGTGGCAAAGGTCTGTCACGGTACAGGTGAAAAAATCCTCGCTATGTTTCATTTCATTAAGAGTTTGTATCCACAAAGGTTCGTTTGGGTTGTCTTCCGATTGTAATTTGATAATAATAAATTGCAAAAAATCCATTACCCGAGAGACGATTATGTCGTTGGATTTTTCGTATTGCTCCAGCGGGATAAGGTTTAACGTGTGCAGAGTCCTGTCGATTGCCGAAAATATTTCGGAGGGCAGAGTGTATATTTGGTTGTTGTCGTACAACTTATCCACGGTCTGGGAGGATAGGGGAGCAAGCAGTTGCAATACGGTAGGCAGCGCAACGGTAAAATTGACGTAGCGAATGTTGTTGTCGTCGCTTGCCAGACTGTGCACGTCCTTTGTAGTGCAGTAAAACATCGTACCGGGTGGACAAACAAATGTTTCGCCGTTGAGGTGGTTGTGGATTGTGCCGCTCATAACAACGGAAAACTCCCAATAGTCCTCGTGGCTGTGCATAGCGCGGAAGTCGGTCTGGTTGATCCAGAATTGCGCCGTCACATTGCTTTTGTCGCGTAAAAGAACTTTTACGTTTTCTATAAAGTATTTTTTTATCATAGTTGCGTTGTCCTCTGTCACAGTTGCGTCCGTTCTGGTTCCGGACAAACCATGCGGCAATTCGGTTACATTACAATTATGCTGCCAAAAGCCCGAAAAGTCAACTGTTTTGAGTGGAAATGTTACAAAACAATATAAATATGCGACAAAACACTATTGAATTGCACAGCGGAAAATGGTATCATGTTTTAAGAAAAGGAGCCGTGTACGCCGTAATTGGTGCAGTCGGGTTTTATGACATATTTGAATATGAGATCTGAGATTTCACAAATCAATAATTTTCAATATATTGCCGCAAGCAAGGATTTTAACACTCGGCAAAAACATGTCAATGCGCCTTTGTTCCGCAAGCAGTTCCGGTGCGACGGTCTGCCGGAACAAGCCATATTGCGTATTGCATGCGTAGGGTTGTATCTGCTGTACGTAAACGGTACGGAGATTACCAAGGGGTACCTTGCTCCGTACATAAGCAACTGCAACGACACGGTTTATTATGACGAATACGATATAACTCCGTTATTACTTGTCGATGCCGATAATGTGGTGTGCGTGATACTGGGCAACGGTTTTGCCAATGCTATCGATTTTGACATATGGCAGTTCGAGTCCTCGCCGTTTCGTCGCGCTCCGTGTTTTGCGCTTACGCTGACGTACAACGGCAAGCAGACGCTGCAAACCGATACATTGTTTGAATTATACGACTCGGCAATCATGTTTGATGACATACGCGCAGGCGAACGATACGATGCGCGTTTGCGTCGCACCGAGTTGTTTGCTCCGTCGAGAAAGGAGTTGCCGGGGTGCAAAAAACCTATTATCGTCGAAACTCCGCACGGTGAACTCCGCAAGTGCAATGTCGAGCCGATACGTGAACAACGACGGTTTTCGGCTCAAAGAGTAATCTCGTCGCGTGACGGCTACATCTACGACTTCGGCGAGAACAATGCCGGAGTGGTGTGCTTGCGCGTAAATGGCGAGAGCGGACAAAAAATCACGTTTGACTTCGGCGAGGTGGTAATTGACGGCAAACTCAACAAAGATAACATTGTGTGCGATTTTGTTTGCGACGACTACAAATGGGATTATGTCCAACACGACGAATACATTTGTACCGACGGTTGGCAAACGTGGACTCCGTCTTTTACTTACCACGGATTCCGTTACGTTTATGTTACCGGTTTGACATCGGAACAAGCTACCATTGACGCACTGCAATGCATCGTATTGCATAGCGATGTCAAGCAAAGGGGAAACTTCCGTTGCAGCAACCAAACGCTCAACCGTATATATGACATTACTTTACGTAGCGACTTGTCTAATTTATTTTATTTACCGACCGACTGCCCGCAAAGAGAAAAGAATGGTTGGACGGCAGACGCGGCACTGTCTGCCGAGCAGTTTTTGTATAACTTCGATTGCGGAAAAACGCTTGCAGAATGGCTTGTAAACGTTTGCAAGGCGCAACGATCCGACGGCATGATGCCGGGTATTGTTCCTACTTGCGGTTGGGGATATAAGTGGGGCAACGGACCGGCATGGGACTGCGTAATTACTGAAATACCCTACCAACTGTACCGTTTTTACGGTGATACGTCGGTTATTGAGAATGCTTTGCCGACAATATTGCGGTATTTCGACTTTATCTCCACCGTTATAAACGCTGACGGACTTGTCGATTTCGGTTTGGGCGATTGGTGCGAAGCGGAGACCGAGCAATGTCAGGATTATTCCACGCCGGTGCAGTACACAAACGCGCTTACGTTGCTCGACATGGCAAACAAAACACTGCGTATGCTTGACGTTTTGCAAGGCGACTACATAACGCAAAGGGCAAAGATGGAGGAGGAGAAACAGCGTTTTACGCAATCCTTCCGCAATAACTACGTCAAGGCAGGTCGCATTACGGTGCAAACGCAAACGGCGTTTGCCATGGCGATTACAAGCGGCGTGTTGACCGCAGATGAAAAGAAGCAGGCGCATATCGACCTGGCAGGGTTGTTAAAAGCGCGTAACTATCGTTTTCGTGTAGGCGTCATCGGTGCAAAACACCTGTTCGACGCGTTGACAATGTTCGGAGACACCGACGTAGCGATTAAGGCGATTGTCGGTCCCGATTATCCGTCATACGGATATATGCTTGCCAACGGCGCAACCACGCTGTGGGAATCGTTCTACAAATTGCGCGCCGACGGTGCGATGTGGCGTAGTAACGGGCAAAAGGTCGATTCGCTTAACCATCACTTTTGGGGCAGTGTGGTAAGTTGGTTTTACCGAGTTGTCGGCGGACTTGACGTCCGTTCGGTAAACGAAGTATTCGTTACCGTACCCCAAACGCAACTCGTAACCAATGCGGAGATATCTTATACTTGCGGAGACAAACATATAAAAGTTGTTTGGCAACGCAACGAAGCAAAAGGCACGCTGACGATACACAACGTCGGCTTTGTCGGAAAAATAATGGTACCTGAGGGAGAAATCCCTTTACAACAAGGCGACAACGAAGTTGCTTTCCAAACAAATAAAAATTAGGAGTGAATATTATGAAAAAAATCAGAATTTTTTCGTTAGTAATGGTCTTACTGCTGGCATTTGCCTCATTTGCTGCATGCAAACCGGTTGTCGATCCCGATAACTGGCAAGAAGTCGACGAAACAAAAACCCAACTGTATGTGTACGTGGCTCAATGGGGCTTCGGCACCGAGTGGTTTAAGCAGGCCAAAACCGAATACGAGGAACTCAACAAGGATCGCGAATTCGAAAAAGGCAAAAAAGGGATACAAATCATACCGCAATATCGGCAGAGCAACCTGTCGGTTTCGGAAATCCGCGGAGATAAAATCAACGAAGTGTTTTTCCTCGAAGCCGTTCCGTATTACAACTACTATACAGAAAAATTGTTTACCGATATCACAAGTTATATCACGGGCGATAATCCGTACGAAAAAGGCGCGTCCATCGAAAGCAAGATGACCGCTCAACAAAAAGACGGCTTGAAGATTGACGGCAAATACTATGCCGTACCGGGTTACTCGGGAAGTTACGGTCTTATCTATAATGCCGAGTTGTTTGACCAATACCAATGGTATTTCAATGCCGCAGGAGAAATGATTTGCGAACAACGCGTCACAGACAAAGTTAAAGGAGCAGGACCCAACGGCAATATTGGAGACTACGATGACGGTTTGCCGCAAACTTATAAACAATTCTTTAAGTTGTGCGATAAGATCGCCGCATATCAGGACTTTACGCCTGTCAGTTGGCCGGGTACTTATGCCGCGCAACATCTGTAAGGGTTGCTCGAAACGCTTGTTGCCGATTACGAGGGCGCGGAGAATATCTCGCGTCGTATCAATTTTAGCGGTAGCGAGAATCTTGCCTCGTTTGACGCCGACGGCAAAGTCAGTATCGATGACAACGGAAAAGTCGTACTTGATTCTACGGCAACGCCTATAGACAACAACAACGGTTACGATGTGTTCCGTCAGGCAGGTATTTACTACGGTCTGAGTTTTATCGAAAAGTTGATAAAGACAAGCAAGTATTATAACGAAAAAACTGCTTTCGGCACATACAGCCAACGCGATGCGCAGGATGACTTTATCTATGCAGGCAAGGACGGCAAGGGCAGAATGATTCCTGCGATGATTGTAGACGGAGACTGGTGGCAAAGCGAAGCAAGCGACACGTTTGAAGATACCAAGAAGTACGGTACTAAGTACGAGCGCAATTTCAAGTACATGCCGCTGCCAAAGGCAACGTCGGAACAAATCGGCAAAAATGCCTGCAACATCGACTTTGATAGCTCTTATTCGTTTGTCAGTGCAAACACCGTGAAAGACAAGGTATCGATTGCGGCGGACTTTATTCAATTTTTTCACACCAACGAACAAATGGTGAAATTTACTAAAATTACGAATACTATCAAGGCACTCAACTACACAATGAGCAACGACGATCTGGCAGAACTTACGCCGTATGGTAAATCGCTGTTCCAATACAAAAAGAGCGGAAAATCAGACACGATAATTCTTACGGGTTCCAATGCTAAATTCCTGAGTTATTTCGGTAAAATCAAGAAGCCTTATTCGGCGTCTTACACCGTCAACAATAGAACGCTGACATACTCTCCGGTGCAAGCCTTCCACGAGATACCCGACAATGCCAACGCAAAAAATTATTTCGAAAATATGTATGCCGAGTGGAAAAAAATCTGGGAATAACAATTCGTACAGACGAAGGATAAAACTATGCCAAACAAATCAAAAAGCAAAATAGGGCAAACGGGCAATAAATGGGTATACGCATTGCTAATGGCGTTTCCCCTATTGCACTTTTGTGTGTTCTACGTGTATGTCAACGCAAACTCCATTGCAATGGCGTTTCAAAACGTTGACCCCGTAACAGGCGAAAGAGCATGGGTGTTTTCCAATTTTGCCGAGCAGTTTAAGTTTCTTGCCACGGGACCTGCGTTAAATATGTTGCGCGTGTCGTTGTTGGGCTACGTAGTCCACTTGGTAATTGGATTGACCACGGGGTTGTTGTTTGCATACTACGTGTACAAAAAGCGCGTAATGTCAAGCACGTTCCGCGTGCTGATGTTCTTGCCGTCCATCATACCGGCTATTGTTTTTGTGACGATCTACCGCTATTTTACCGACAACGCTTTTCCCGAGATAATTGCCGGGTTGTTTAATCTGAAGGATGTTCCGCAAGGTTTGTTTTCAAACAAGGAGACCAGGCTTGTCGTTATTTTATTCTACGACATATTCGTATCTTTCGGTACGTCGGTACTTATATATACTAACAAAATGGACTCCATCGAACCGTCGCTGACAGAAGCGGCAAGAATCGATGGCGCAACGCCGTTTAAGGAGTTCTGGTATGTCGTATTACCGATGACGTTCTCTACGATCAGCGTATTTTTGGTCACGGGTGTGGCAAGCATATTTATGAATCAGATGTTCCTGTTTTCATTCTATGGTTGGGCGCCCCCTGCGGATATTGACACCTTCGGGTATTATTTCTTTCGTAAAACAAGCGAGGCAACGACCTACAACGATAAACAGGCATTGTGCTCTCTGTCGGCGTTGGGTCTTATTTTCAGTGCGATGGCAATACCCCTTACTTTTGGTGTAAGGTATTTGCTCAACAGATACGGACCTAAGGAGGACTGACAATGACAAAAAAAATCTGTGCAAAACGCACTAAAACAAGTCCGTTCTTCGTGGCGCTGTTTGTTTTGTTGGCAATTTACTCGCTAATGCTTGTCGGTTTGCTCGTTTGGGCAATGATTTCATCATTTAAAGCGCCGCGCGACTTTCAGACCAATCCCGTGGGACTACCCGAAAAAATAGTCAATAACTTTGCTAAGGCAATCAAACTGTACAAGATACAGGTCGGCGGCATCAAGGGGCAGCCGCTGTACGCTATGTTTCCGCAGATGCTGTACAACTCTGTCGTGTATTCGATAGGGTGTGCGCTCATTAACACGGCGGTAACATGCATAACGGCGTACTGTTGCGCTCGCTACAAGTATAAGTTGTCCAGGATTGTGTACGTGGTGGTGCTTGTCACAATGACAATACCGATTGTCGGCTCGCTCCCTTCGCAAATACAGGTTGCTCAGGGTTTGCATATTTATAACACGATTTGGGGTGTGTGGTTGCAAAGCGCGTCTTTTCTGGGGCTGTATTTTCTTGTGTTTTACGAGACGTTTGCTTCTTTGCCGAACTCTTTCTTCGAGGCGGCAAGACTCGACGGAGCAGGGGATCTGTCTCTATTGTTCCGTATAGCGTTGCCCCTTGCGGGAAACGTGTTTTTGACAATATTCCTGCTTAACTTCATCATTTACTGGAACGACTACCAAACGCCGTTGCTGTTCTTGAAGTCTATGCCGGTACTGTCGTACGGTTTGTATCTCATTACGCAGTCCAATGCCTATGTGCCGATGATTATGTCTGCGGCAACGGTGGTGCTGGTGCCTGTAATTGTAATCTTTATATTTGCCAACAAAAAGTTGATGGGTAATCTGACCGTCGGAGGAGTAAAGGGCTGATACCGACAACATGGCAAACGTTCGCAACGGAGATTTACTCCGCAGGCGACTTCGGCTACGACAAAATGTAGCAATTTATTCGGAGGGAATATGAAATTTACTACAACAAAAGCCAAGACAATCGTAATTGTGCTTGCGTCGCTGTTGCTGTTTTGCACCATGGCTGCGGTACTGCCCGTTATGGCAGACGCGGTTACTCCAAAGTACAATTGGGCGGGCGAAACGGTTGCGGACAAGTATTCGTACGGACAAACGTTTGCCGTACCCGAAAGACGACTTGACGGCGTAGAAGCCGACGTGTCCCACACGTTAGTGTTTCCCGACGGCACTTCGTCCTATGCCGACGAAGTTATGTTAAAACTCAGCGGCAAGTACAAACTTACCTACACGGCAAGCGTAGGAGACAAGGTTTACAGTGAAACGCACGAATTTTCCGTCAATCATGTAACCTATTCGGTTAAAGACAAAAACTCTTCCGCCGTATATAAAACGCCGGACAATGTACGAGACAAGGACGTTAAGGGTGTGGTGGTTTCGCTTGCGCAAAAGGATGAATTTGTGGTCAATCAAGCCATTTCCGTGAGTAACTTTACCGCCGACGATTATTTTGTAGAAGGCTTTGTAATCAACCAAACAGTGGGTATGGGCGCTTTTACGCGATTTATTGTTACGTTGACCGACTACGAAAACCCGGACGTATACATCAAGATTATTGTTAACGAGCGTACTTCTCAAGATGAGAAGGGCGTTGCCTTTGCTGCGGCTTGCGGTAACGGGCAAAAACCCGTAGGTTTGGAAAATTATGTTCCGGGTACGATGGATAACATTACCAAAGTACACAAAAACGATGGGTTAGGGCAGTGGATCAACATGCCGTTACGCGGACAGAATACAATTGTCGGTTCGGGTAGATATACTTACGATATTTATAACGACGACTACCCGTTCCGTTTCAGTTATGATCCGACAACGCAACAGATTTGGCATGCAACCAACTTCAATGTTCCCGCCGACAATAACTACAGCGATCCCAACCCGCATAAGGACAAGGTTTCTATAGCAAGTACGAATTTTAAAAAGATTGTTACCGACCTTGACGACTCTCGCTATTACGAGTCACTGTGGAGCGGATTTAGAAGCGGTTATGTCAAGTTATCGATTGCTGCGGAAAACTATACATCCACCCATGCGCAATTTTGTATTACCAAGGTCGCCGGTGTGGATTTGTCAAATGACGGATTTGAAGTGACGGAACAACCGACAATCACCGTCGATACCGATTATGACGTGATGCCCGAAGCCGTTGTGGGTAAGAGTTATCCCGTACCGACGGCGACGGCGCACGATCTTTACAGCGACGATGTTGAAGTGAAAGTTAACGTATGGTACAACTATGCAAGCAACGATAGGATTTCGGTAAGTTTTGTTGACGGCAAGTTTATCGCTAAGTATGCGGGTTACTATGCGATCGTCTACACGGCAACCAATCGTAGCGGTATTACGGCGCAAAAAGTGCTGTGGGTACATGCCAAGACCGAGCCGAACCCGATAACAATCGATCTGTCGCCCGACAGAATAACTTCGTGCAAGGCGGGCGAATTTATTCAATATGCCGAGGCTACGATAAGCGGCGGCAACGGTAACGTGAGTTTGTCGGTATACGCCAAGAACGGTGACACGGTATTGCGGACCGACGGGGGTTTTCGTCCCGAAAAAACAGGTACATGGCAAATTGTGTACACGGCTGTCGACTACGTCGGAAACAGCAAAATCGTCGGTTACGATGTGACGGTAACGGCAAACGAGCTTCCGGTTTTAGTGGACAATATTACATTGCCACAGATGTTTATTTCCGAAGCGTCTTTCATTTTGCCTCAAGTGTACGCCAATAAATACGATCGGGACGGGGTGCGCAAACTTCTTTGCACCGTGCATGTGGAGTATGACGGCAAGACGGAAACATACGACAGCGGTGAAAGCTTCATACCGAAGGTCTCAACCAACGGCGAAACAATCAAGGTGACGTACCTATGCGAAGGAACCGAATTATTCAGTAAACAGATACCGTGCGTTGTAATATACGAGAAAGGCTATCTTAAATATGAAAACTACTTTGTGGCGACGAACGCCACGGGAGATAAGTCCTCTGATAACGGTTATGTTCTGACGGCTGCAACCGATGGTGTAATGAGCGTAACCTACGCAAACGCCATTGTCGCCGAGCAGTCAAACTTCGTGTTCCGTTGTTTTGGCGGCATAGGTAACTATACGCAAGCGGTGGTCACCCTTACCGATGCGGCAAACGCCGATAATGCCGTGCAGGCGGTGTTCAGACAAGTGGACGGCAAAGTATGGTTTTTTGCGGGCGGTAAGTCCTACCGCACCGATTACAGTTTTGTCGGTAAAGCGTTTGATATTTCTCTCGGTTTCGAGAACGGCGCGTTTGTCTACGACGGTGCGGCGTTTGCACCCGTCGAGACGGTAATCGGAAATAAGTTTACCGGGTTCGGCTCGGATAAGGTGTATCTGTCTGTTGAACTGACAGATGCCAAGGCGGGTAATAAATTCTCCGTCATGTCGATTCGTAAATATAAGTTTGAAGGGCAGGACGAGGATCTTGTTCGCCCGTATATAGTTATAAACGGCGAAGTTGCCTCTATCGGCAAACTCGGCGATGTTATTCACATGCCGTCGATAAGCGTCGGCGATGTGATTTGTCCTAATGTCAGTGTACTTATGCAAGTGTTTGCTCCGGACGGGACTTTTGTCAAGGATGTCAACGGTGTTGAACTGAACGGTTGCGACGCAGGCGCAGAGTATGACTTTATTGTGAAACAGTCGGGCGCTTACAAGGTACAATACACCGTCAAAGAGGCGGAATTGTTTCTATACGTTGAGCCGTTTGACAACAAATGGTCGTACGAAATTGCCGTGTACGACTCTGTCGAGCCGACAATTACCGTTACTTCTTCCGTGCCTGCTACCGTCGAATCGGGAGAAAAGGTGCTTGTACCGAAGTTTACCGTGACCGACGACTTTACGGCAACCGATGATCTGGTGGTATTCGTGTATCTTACAACCCCCACCGGACAAAAACAACTTGTCAATAAAGAAGCCGTGGTGTGTAGTCAAAAGGGCATTTACCGTTTTACAATTACAGCAATTGACGAGGCCGGTAACATCGGAACGAAAATAATTTATTTCAGGGTGGTGTAACGCATGAAAAAAAGATTATTGCAAGTAATTGCTTTTGTATGTGTGACGGTTACGTCGTTTTTACTATGCTCATGCGGCAAAAAACCCGATTCGGGCAATAACGTCGATGCCGAAAACATACGTGCCGAACATAAGGTAACTAACAGTTTGCACAAGGGTGTTGAAGACATTCCCGATACAGGTAAGCCGTTTATTGTGGATGGCGCGTCGGAGTATAAGATTGTGGCTAGCAATTACGGCAGGC
>FR898440.1:18606-34054 GCA_000437515.1 Acidiphilium sp. CAG:727
TTCATTTCTTCTCACATTAACAGCGCAACAGGCGTTGCGTTGGAAGTAATTGACGGCGACAGTGATATTGAATGGAGTAGCTCCGCTAAATTGGTCGTTGTAGGCAGCGAAAAACTGCAACAAGCAGCAGGCTTTCGCAAAACGGCCGATGATATCGGGTTGACAGGGTATCAAATACAAACGGTCGGCAACAGCGTGTTTGTCCGGGCTGATGGCGACAACGGTTACAATCTAGCCGCTCTTGCGTTGCTACGCGTATTGGTTGGTTACGACTGTCTGGATCTTGACACTTATATCTACACCAAAGATGGCTCTTACCTGCCTGAGATGGATATCGTCGAACGTCCGGACTTCGACTATCGCGTAGACCAGACGTTATACACTGTGGCTGCGCCCAGAGCCTACTCTATGGGGTTCAATCAAGGTGAACCGTATATGACTGCCGACCCGTGCCATACCTCGTTTTACTTCTTGCCGCCCAAAGTTTACGAAAGCGAAAACAAGGATTGGTTCAGTAATCAGCGTTGCAACTTCGTGGACGACCAGGATAACTACCTTGTGAATGCCGCGCAACTGTGTTACACGGCGCACGGCAAACCCGAGGAACTCAAAAAGATGCAGCAGTTGATCGCCGATCAGATAATGTATCTTACTCTCGAAAAGTATCCCGACAGAAACCTTGTTACCGTCGGACAACAGGACGAAGATGTCGTGTGCAATTGCGACAGTTGCAGGGCTGTTGTGGATAAGTATGGATCAATTGCCGCGGCTATAATTCCGTTTATCAACGGCATCGATGACATTGTTCAGTCAAGATTGAAAGCGTATGCCGAAGAACACAACCAACCTGTTAAGGAAACAAACATTTTGTTTCTTTCTTATCAATCCACGAGATTTGCGCCAAAGTTCGACGACAGTCTTAAATTTAACGACCACGTAGGCGTGCTGATTTGCAGTAGTAAAACGCGCTACTCCTACACGTTTTGGGATGATATCAACGTTGTCGATAAGGAACAAACGGAAAATTGGCAACCCTTCGGGAATGTGTACTATTTCTATTACGAAATCAACAGTAACAACTACTTTGTGCCGTGCAATACTTTCCGTGCCTGCGTGGAGAACTATCGATTTGCCAAGATTAACAACGGCAGATTAATGACAAGTATGGGTAACTGGAAAACGCCGTATACCTCAAGTTTTACGGCATTCAAGAGTTACTTGAACAGTAGACTGTGGTTCAACGTTAATTACGATTATGTAGACCTTGAAAAGACTTTTTTTGACAATTATTACGGCGACGGCGGCGTATACATGAAGAAATTTTTCGACGAAATGACGTCATACATGGACTACATGCGTGACAGCGGCAACGCCGACTTCAACGGCGTCGTAGTCAACGAGTTTACCTACACTGCAAAGTATTGGCCGATAAAAATGCTTCAACGTTGGAATAACTACTGCGATCTGGCGCTTAAAGAAATCGAAAAGACCAAGGCTCTTAACGACGGTACCTATGAAGCATTGCACGATCGCATATTGCTGGAAACGCTTTTTCCTCGGTATATCATTTGCAAGTATCATGCGGCGAAGTTCTCCGAGACGGAAATTGCATCTATGCGCAAGGCGTTCTATGATGATACGCAGTATTTTAATCTGACGCATGAAAGCCAATACGAAACCTTCGAATCGTTATGGAAAGTATGGGGGTTAAAATGAAAAATAATTTACGTAAATATGCGCTGGCGGCATTGTTTGTGTGCCTGATTTGCTCGCTTGCTTTTGTCGCCTGCAAGAAAAATCCGGACGTGTCGACCGATAATCCGAGCAAACCGCCGATTGAAGAAGTAAAGGTGGTGCTCAGCGACAGCGTATTGACGATGGACATCAACGATACGGCAACGCTGACGGTGAGAGAGGGCGGCAGTGGCAATCTGAAGTGGAAAAGCAGTAATACCGCTGTAGCAACGGTTGACGATAACGGCACGGTCACAGCCATTGCCGAAGGCACTGCCGAGATCGAAGTTACCACGGCAAACGGCAAGGCAACCTGCACAGTATTGGTTGTAAACAGTTACGTTGCGCCGGTGCTTACCGTCAGTACCGACGAGATAACTTTAACCATCGGCGACGACTATTTGTTGCTTCCAAAACTTAACTACAAAGGGCATGATTGTACAGCCGAAGCGCAATTCGGTTGTACCGTTGCCGATGGCGAAAAAGGCAGTATCGTAACGGTTGTAAACAATGCCGACGGTTTTCTGTTTACGGCGCAGACATATGGCGCGACGAAGTACGTTGTATACGTTGAGTATGCGGGCGTAGCGTTGAGTGCAGTCGTAAACGTGTCGGTGATTGATGCCGGTATAGTGTTTGACGTAGTGAATATTGCGCCGACGACCGATGGTTATAGTGCGCAACTCAGTACTTACGCAATCGGCGATTCCGTGACGGCAATTACCCCCGTGGTAAACGCTATTGAAAGAGGACAAACGACAAACAATGCGGAAATATCATACACGACGGATAATGAACGGGTTGCTACTGTAGTCGACGGAAAAATTGTAGCCGTGGATGCCGGCACGACAAAGGTGCGCGGCACATATAAGGGAAGCGGTTTTATCATAAACGTGACTGTTGACAAGCCTGTTTTAAAGGCTGTCGCAACAAACGGTGTCGTTGAGGTCGGTAGGCTTGCCGACGTTGCTTTCGACATTCGTCTTGAGGGTAGTTTGGTTTCGGCGACGATCGGTAACGCACAAGTCGGAAAGTCTATTACAGACGGCATGCTTACGCTTGATCGCGAAAAACTGGAGGCGATGCCCGTTGCAAACTACGGCGAACACGTAGCGTTATTCATTGAGACTAACATTGTCAAATACAGTACGGAAATCGAGTTATACACGCTTATAGTCAAAAACAAGCAGGACTATATGAGTATCGGCTCGCTTTCCAAGGCGGCGTGCAAAAATAACGACAAGTTGTTTGGCGGTTACTTTGTGTTCGCTGACAATATTACCGTCAACGGCGGTATGTCGGAGTTTATCGATCGTACCAAAACGGATTTCAACGGCAACGGCAGTCAGGGATTTTGCGGTATCATAGACGGCAGAGGTTACGTTATCAGCGGACTTACCAAAACAACGGACAACGGTAACGCTTTCATCTCCGTTATGCACACTGACGGCGTGTTGAAAAATCTTGGATTTATACATGCCAAATTTGAAACAGACAGCGGTTCTTTTCTTGTTCATACCGGCGCAGGTACTGTGGAAAACGTATATGTGCAGTATGACAAAATCAGCGGAGGAAGTCCCGAAGGGTATAGTGGAACGATCTTCAACGCAAATCTTTCGTTGAACAAAATGGTTGTAGATGTTACAAATGCACAAATAAGCGGAAACGGAAGCAATTTTGTGCTTATGACCGCCAAACGCCACGCCAATCTTAAGAACTTTATTTGCTTGTTCGGAAACAACTACACATTGCAGGACGTTATAGACGGCAACGTGACGGTTGAAAACGATCAGGACTTTACGAATGCCGACTACAAGAATGCTTTTGACAAAAAAGTTTTCTTCGGTTTTGCGGCATTGCAACAAAGCGAGTTTTTCACAAGTATGTCTGAATGGAATGGTAATTTGTGGCACATTGACGTTGACGAAGGCAAAATCGGTTTCGGCGTAAAAGAATATGTCGAGCCGGAATTCAGGCATGAAACAATCAATGTGCGGGAAAGCGACCGTGTTCGTGCGGAACTCGATATAAATAACAACGGTACGCTGAACAGCGGTAAGATTATCGACATCGATATTGCAAACATCATCGATACGAGTGATTACACGCTGGTGTCCGTCAACGGCAACGGTGCGGCGAGTAACAATGTTACCGCAGATCTGTTCGGCTATCTATACGGTAACAAAACCGTACAGCTCGTAGTCGACGCGGAGTATACAAGGTATACAATCAATTTGCCTATGTTGCTTATCAGCAAGGTTATCAGAACTGTGGACGACTATGCCGCGTGGGTTAAGATTGCTATAGCGTGCGAAAACAACGGTAAAACGGAGGGCAGTCACAATTACGGCGGATATTTCGAACTGGGCAATGACATTAAGAGTGAAAGCGGAAGTATTCCGATGGCTTACGCAGATCAGAACGCATGGGACGGCGCGGGTGGTTTCAGCGGTACGTTTGACGGTTGCGGATACGTAATAGATGGGCTTGAGACAAGCGTTGCAAAAGATCACGCAACGTTTGTCGGCGAAATGAAACCTGATGCCGTACTGAAAAACATCGGATTTACCAACGTGAAAATGAGCGGCGTTACGCTTCTTACTCGTACGCAAAACGGAACAATTTCGAATATTTACGTTCAATACAAAAAGATTGCCGTAACAAGCGGACAAACGATACTTGCTCGTGACAATGCAATTGTAGAAAATATATTTGTGGATGCGTCGGCTGCGGAAATCGTCGGCGGTAGCGCATACGCAATACTCGGCAGCAGACACGCGGCTGAAAAGCAATACTCTATTTACGGTATTGTGCCGCAAGGTTGTGTGAGTTACGTCGATCGCGGCACAAGCGGTTGCGGACACGGATTTGCAAGCACGGAAACATTGAAATCCGACGACGCTGCCTGGAGTGCGGTGCGAGCATTTGAAAAGGCTTGCAACTATTGGCACATAAACGCCGAAACAGGCGATGTGACATTTGGTAAGTAAATGTATTAAATCGTGCAAATTAAATCGCACCGTTTAATTCAGTTTATATGTTAATAACACGATTGTTTGTTTGGTATCAAACAGGTTAATTACAGCCTTTTAAGAGGTGAAGTATGATTACTTCGGTGAAAAAACAAGGTTACGACATTATTGTAGTAGGCGGTGGTATTGCGGGCTGTTGTGCCGCGCTTGCCGCCGCAAGAGAAAACAAAAGCGTATTGCTTGTAGAAAAACACATCAATCTCGGCGGACTTGCAACGATTGGGCTTATCAGCTGGTTCGAGCCGTTGTGCGACGGCGAAGGCCGAAAAATGATGGGCGGCATGGCGGAAGAAATGATACGTCTTGCGGTCGGTTGCGGCTACGACAACTTACCCGAAATCTGGGGCGGTACAAGCGGAAACGCGCAATCAAGCGACAGATATTCCACTCACTTTTCGCCGACGTTTTTCTCGCTGGCGCTCGATGATATATTACGTAAGAACGGCGTTACGATATTGTACGACGCGCTTGCAACCTATCCGAAAGTCGACAATAACGTGATTGTCGGCATAACTGTGGAAAACATCGACGGGCGGTTATTATATCCGTGCAAGGCGGTAATCGATTGTACAGGCGATGCGGCTGTCGCAAGTCGTGCCGGCGTGCCGACAAGGACGTACGATAATACGCAAACATACGTTGTGCACGACACAAATCGCCGGCACGCGGCGGAGTTTGTTGACAGCGGCAACATGACGAAGTTGCGCCATTGGCAGTGGTTTAAGCCGGGAGCGGAAACAATCGGAGAAGTGACGGCTGCCATTGAAAACGACTACTTGCGTCGAAGCAAGCAAATGACCTTGGCTTACTACGTCGGCACCGATAAGAACGAGCGCGAAATATTGACTCTTCCGGAGTTACCTCAAATACGGCTTATTCGCGCTATTGTCGGAGCGGAAACTTTCCTCGGTCGTGTGGAGGACATAGATAAACAAGTGGCAAATTCCATCGGCAGCACCGGTGATTTTGCCCATTGCGACTATCGCTTTGACGTGCCGTACGGTTGTTTATATAATACCGATTTTCCTAATTTGCTGTGTGCCGGACGTATTGTCAGTGCCGACGGAAACGGTGCGCATGTGTTGCGTGTCGTGCCGTGCTGTTGCCTGACGGGACAGGCGGCAGGTATTGCGGCGGCTGTGGCTATCGAGCAAAATAAGTCGGTTGCCGACGTATACGACCTGGTAAAACCGCGCCTTGCGTCAAGCGGGGTTGCATTTGAAATCAAGTAAAACATAATTAAGAGAGAAAAGCAAAATCACGATTAAAAATCGGCGGTTTGTGCGCGAAACGGTAGACTGTATGATAGAAAATGCAAAGTGGATTGCCGCGACGGAAGCGGAACAGGCACCCTGCATCGAAAAAAAGTTTTCGGTGGGTAAGGTGCGGTCGGCAATATTGGATATTACGGGATTAGGGTATTTCTACGCCGAAATTAACGGAAAGAAAGTTACCGACGATTTATTTAACCCTGTTTTTTCCGATTACCGCGCACGCTCGCTTAATAATTTGCTATATCCGATTGCGGACAAAATGACTCATCGTGTGTATTTTTGTCGCTACGACATTGCAGAAATGCTTAAATGCGGCGACAATGTATTGTCGGTTTACCTGGGCAACGGGTGGTACCGTCAGACAAAGCGCACAGCCGAAGGTCATCTGGAATTCGGAAACAAACTTATTGCTCGGTTCAGCCTGCGCTATGTTGACGAACAAGGTTGCGAACGTGAAATACTGTCTGACGGTACCGAGGTCTGGCGACAAACGGAAATTACGGACAACAATATTTTTTACGGTGAAACGCAGGACTTACGGGTACTCGTAAAGACGTCGAAATACGGCGATGTAACCGTCGAAGACGATTTTGAAACAATATTTACGCTTCAAACCTGTCCTGCCGAACGAGTGATACGCACGATTGCGCCAAGACTTGTAAAACAAAACGGAACCAAATGTGTGTACGATGCGGGCGAGACTGTCAGCGGTAGGGTGTGTTTGCGTGCGTATGGTAACAGCGGCGATGTTGTTATGGTAAACCACAGCGAGTGCATTGCCAAGGACGGTACGCTCGAGGTCAACTCGTCCGGCGGAGATATCTTAAACGACCGTGGTGAAAAGCAACTTCAATTGACGAAATATGTGCTTGACGGAACTAATCGTGAACTTTACCCTAAGTTTTGTAAGCAAGCGTTCAGATATTTCGAGGTGGAAGGTAAAGCCGAAGTCGTGAGTGTGGAAGTGATACATGCCTGCTTGTCGGAGCGCACTACATTCTCGTGTAGCAACAGCGTTCTCAATTGGTTGTATACCGCATACAAACGCACGCAACTAATCAATATGCACGACGGTTTCCCGTCGGACTGTCCGCACAGGGAGCGGCTCGGTTATACCGGAGACGGGCAAATAACGGCGTCTGCGGCAATGACGATGTTTGATTGCGAGTCTTTTTACCGCAAATGGATACGAGACATTTGTGATTGTCAGAATATCGATAACGGTCACATACAACACACCGCGCCGTTTTATGGCGGCGGCGGAGGACCTGTCGGATGGGGCGGCGCAGTGGTTCAAGTGCCATACGCATTTTATATGCACTACGGTGATAAATCGTTGGTGCAAGAAGTGTTGCCACACATTACCGAATGGGTGGATTATATTATATCGCGTACGGACAACGGACTTGTTTGCCGTGAGGAAAACGGCGGGTGGTGTCTTGGCGATTGGGCAACGTCGGATGTGGTTATACCGCAGGAGTTTGTAAACACTACGTTGTTTGTGTATATGCTTGAAAAAGCCGCTTTTCTTGCAGAACAAGTCGGAAATTGCGACTTAGTAAACAAGTTCGTCGAGCTATGTAAACAATATCGGAAATCGGTAACGAAGGCGTTTTTTGATGATAAAACAGGCAGTTTTGCGGGCGGTGTACAAGGTGCGGACGCCTTTGCGCTGGCGGCAGGCTTGGGTGACAGACGCACGCTTGATAACCTTGTTGCAAAGTATACCGTAAACCGTCGTTTCGATACCGGTTTTATAGGCACGTATGTGCTTGTGGAACAACTGCTTGTGCACGACAAAGTCGACGTTGCGTTCGGTTTGTTGTCGGCAACCGTGAAAGGATCATTCGGTTACCTGAAACGACTCGGTGAAACGACTATTTGGGAATATCTCGACACAAAATGGTGTTCCCATGCGCACCCGATGTTCGGTGCGGTTGCGGAGTTTTTGCCTAAGGTGTTATTGGGCTTGCCCGATAAAGAACGTACAAACGAAGTTGTATTACGACCGCGTTTTCCGCGCAATTTGAGCCACGCCGAGGGCAGTGCGCTGTATGACGGAAAGCCTGTCGAAGTGCGGTGGAGGAAGACGAATAACACAATACGTTACAGAGTTTTCGTTGCGAACGGACTTAATGTAAGTGTAATCTGCAACGGCAAAACTACCGTATTAAGCGAAGGGAAAAACGAACTGACGATACAATTATTGGATGACGAAAAATGAGTAAAATAAAACTTGTAAATAAAATTATTGACATAGATAATTCAAGAATTATCTACAATAAACCGCTTGACGACTCATGGCAAGACGATTGGCAGGTAATGGCAGGCGAGTGGAGCGTGCAAGACGGTTGTCTTGTGGGAGTGGAACGCGGAAATAAAGGCGGCGTTCTGTTTTTTAAACAACGTTTTGACGGTATCAACGTAATGCTGACTTGCAAAATCAGTACTATTTTGCCTGCCACGCGTGACGTAAACGGCATTTTCTGCGCCGAATGGGATGATAAAACCGACTATCTCGGCGATTACTATGTGTGCGGACTAAATGGTTGGTACGACGACAAGTCGGGTATTGAAGGATACAAGGCAGGCTTGGGCGACTTCTGCGGAATGTCTGAAACCGCTTATAAGTATAAGGCCGGAGAGGAAATCGAATTTACTTTCGGCTCGATTAACGGACATTGTTTCATGCTTGTAGACGGCAAACTTGTTGCCGAGCATCTTGACGGTATACTAAAACTTAACAAGGGACATATCGGCTTTTCCCCATACTGCACAATGCTCAGAATTCGTGACATCGTGATTCGTGAAATCAGTTATGTTAACAATCAACAGCACTACGATCCCGAGTTCTGACACGAATGATATCGGGCTTTTATCAAATGAAATACCTATTAAAAAACAATCGCGACGGTGCTGCCTCCGTATACAGAACGACGGTGGAGGCGTCGCATGACGAACGAAACATATATTTTAACTTTGTGGCGGAACATAGTAATTATTACTGCCCATACCACAACTACAACGATATACACTCTTGCGGTGACGCTGTGGAAATTCTTATCGGTATTGATCCTGCGCGTAAAACATATTACGAGTTGGAAGTAAATCCCGACAATTCCAAAATGCTTGCAAAAATGACGGTGGCGGAACTTGACGGAGACGGCGCGGCAAAGTTGAATATAGAATTTGTCGACGAAAAGGACTGTTTTTTTACTTCAAGCACTGCCAAAACGTCCGGTGGCTACACTGCTTGCATTGTCATAGACAAGGATAGGCTAAACATGCCCATCGAACAAATCTACTTTAATGCATATCGTTTGGAAACCGACGGGGGCGAGATGGAAAAGCACCTGTTTGCACTAAACCCGACAATGTGCGGTAAGTTTCACGTACCGACCCGTTACGTGATGTTACGTGACTACTTATCGCCTGGAAAATAAAAATAAAATAAAAAATAACGACCATGAAAAAAATTGTATATTTACCGCTTGACGAACGTCCATGCAACAATACTTTTTGTCAATTTCTCGCACAGAATAACAACGAAATAAATCTGGTTTGTCCACCGTTGTCGATTCTCGGACTTAAAAAGAAGCCCGCAGACTATCAAAAAATTGCAGCGTTTTTGACCGAACAATGCGCCGATGCCGACTACCTGATACTTGCCGTAGATATGTTGTTGTTCGGCGGTCTGGTACCGTCAAGACTGCATCATATGGACGTAGAAGAAGTTTCGTCGCGCATCGAAGTAATCAAGACAATCAAGCGCAACAATCCCAAGCTGAAGATATTTGCCTTTTCGCTTGTAATGCGTTGCCCGACATACTCCTCTTCCGACGAAGAACCGGACTATTACAAACAATACGGCGAGCGAATCTTCAAGTACGGCGTCAACGAGCATAAGTATCTGGACGGCTTGATCGACAAACAAGAGTATTTGTCGCAGAAAGCGTTGTTAAACGTACCACAATCAGTAATCGAAGATTACACTAACAGACGTAGTGTAAACATCGAGGTGCTTACCGAAGTGCTTAAACTTGTCGGCGACGTAATAAACGAGTTTGTCATTTTGCAGGACGATTCTAACCCATACGGCTACACTGCGCTTGACCAACGCATTGTAAAAAAATGTCTTAGAGACAACAATATCGATATTGACATTTATCCCGGTTCGGACGAGGGCGGATTGACGTTGCTTGCCAGAGTGCTGACAAGAATAAAAGGCTACTCACCCAAGATTTGTCCCGTCTATCCCAGACCGGAGTGCAGGGACGTTGTTCCACTGTTCGAGGACAGGGCGGTGTACAAGAGTATAACCGCACAGATAGAAAGCGCAGGGTGCACGGTTTCCGAAGAAAACGACGCCGATATTTATCTGTTTTGCAATTTGCCGGTTGGACAAATGCTGGACTTTTGCAGTTTGTATATCGGCAAGACAAACGGCGTTGACAATGTTGTCAACAAGCAATACGTCGATCGCGACTTGCCCAAGTTTGTTTCAAAACTTGCCGAACTTCATGCAAAAGGCAAGGCCGTTGCCGTTGCCGACATAGCGTATGCCAACGGAGGCGACGCAGAAATTGCCCGAATGGTTTCCGAGTCGGTAGGACTGCTTAACATCACAGGTTACGCAGGGTGGAACACTTCGTCCAATACGTTGGGTACGGTTATTTGTCAGGCAGTGTTTTACAACTTTTTCAAAAACACGCCTACGCACAGACGTTTTACTGCCGAGCGTGTGTACGAGGATATTGCCTATTGCTCTCACGTCAGAGGCAGCGTTACCGCAAACGAGTTGCCGAAACTCGGTTACAACTACTTCGATGTCGGCGAACAACGCGGCAAAGTTTCCGACGTGGTGGCTCGTCAATTGGATAAATTTGTCGGAGATTACTTCCCCGAAATTTACACCGAATACAAAATTTCCGACTGCTATATGCCTTGGAGAAGAATGTTTGAAGTCGGCCTTGCAGTGGAGGAAAAAAAGTGATGCAGGATATAAAAAATTACAACGGTACAAAATTTTTTATCATCGGGCATTGCTTGACGACGCGATGCCGTTTGGGAAAAATCCGACCTTATCGACACCGATCTTGCTGCAACTGTTGTAATGCAAGCTTTACAGAGGAAGAAAAAATATGACAGAATTGAAACTAAACAAGAGATGGACGGTGGATTTCGACGGAAACAAGTTGCCTGCCGCCGTACCCGGAGATGTGACCCTCGACTTGTGGCACAACAACGTAATTGACAATCCGTATTTCGGGATGAACCACAAACAGTTGCATTGGATAATAAATCGCGACTTCGTCTACGAAACACGCTTCGACGTTTCCGACGAGATGTTTGCCGAACAGGAAATCTTACTGGAATTTGACGGCATAGACACATATGCCGACATATATCTCAACGGCAAACAACTGGGGCATACTCAAAACATGTTTTTGAAGTACACCTACTCTGTAAGGGATATTGTCAAAAAAAGCGGCAACCTGCTTATTGTAAAAATGTTGTCGACGGGACAAGTGATGGACAGCATCGACACCCGAGGCTATCACGGTGTGTTTAACGTCAAACGTTTGTTTATACGCAAGGCACAGTGTCACTTCGGTTGGGACTGGGCACCCGATATGCCGGGGTACGGTATCTGCGGCGATGTAAGGTTAGTCGGATGTAAGAAAAACCGTATCAGTGATGTTCATTATCGCGCATTTAATAACGGAAAATTGAGCATATTTACTGATCTTAATTACACCGTTCGCGAACATATGACCGAAGACAACCAGCTAAGACAGTGTTCCCCGGAGTGCATAAACGACGCGCTTCGTTATATAGTGGCGAAACGCCCCGACGAGCAGATTTCGGATAACAACTGTATCGTTTTCGAAACCAAAGTTTTGGGTGAAAAGAATTTTGCAAACTTTACTATCGAAAATCCTGCGCTGTGGTGGCCAAACGGTTACGGCAAACAGCCATTATACGAGTACAAGGTGCAACTTGTGCGTAACGGTAAGGTTGCGGATGAGCGAGAGGGAAAGTTTGCTTTCCGAGAGATATCTTTGTGTCAACAACCGTACGATCAAACGCGTATGCAGTACCAACTGCAAATCAACGGCAAAAACGTGTTTGTCAAGGGGAGTAACTGGGTGCCTGCCGAGTGTTTTATCGGCAGTATTACTACGGAAAAATATCAACGATTGATCGGGCAAGCCGCCAAGGCTAACTTCAATATGGTGCGTGTGTGGGGTGGCGGACTGTACGAAAAAGACGTTTTTTACGATATTTGCGATCGTAACGGTATCATGGTGTGGCAGGATTTTATGTTTGCCTGCTCCGATATACCCGAAGACGACGCAGAGTTTGTTGATGCTTGCCAGAAGGAGATTACCTATCAGGTTTGCAGACTGCGAAACCATCCGTCACTGGTATATTGGTGCGGAGGCAATGAAAAAACAGGATCCTACGGGTTGAAAATCACCAAGGGGGACTACTTTGTTGACGTAATTTTGCGCGGTACGGTAGATAATTATGACGGTACGCGTCCTTATGCACGTCAAAGTCCTTGTTCGCTTACCGACGTCGGCAACGACAGAACTTCGGGCGAGTCGCATGCGGGCAGTTACGAAAGCAGTCTTATCTCCGGGGTTCTTAACTATCGCAACAAAGTCAGCGAGTCGGGCGTTATGTTTGTATCGGAATGCGCCAATATGGGGCCGGGAACGTTAGAGATATACAAACGGATGTTTCCCGAGGATAAACTGTGGCCGATGAACGAGTATTGGAGAGACCGCCTGATGGAAAATCCATATTCGGAATTCAAGGTGCCGTTTTGCGAGAGGCAAACATTGTATGCAGACACGCTGTATGGCAAGAGCGACACTTTGCGACAATTTGTGGCAAAGGGCATGACGAGTCACGCCGAATCAATGCGCGCCGAAATAGAGTTTGCTCGTGCAAACCCTGCATGCGGCGGCTTTATGAACTGGATGTACAGCGATATCTGGCCGTCGGCAACGTGGGCGGTAGTGGATTATTATTGCGAGCCGAAGCAAGCTTATTATCAAATGAAGCGCAGTTATGCTCCGATTGTCGTCACGTATGTGCAAAACGAAGATAAACGGTTGCAACTGGTTTTACTGAATGACGATTTACGTGAAGTTACGGTAGACGTAACATACGGAATGCGGACGCTTGACGGCAAAACCGTGTGGAAACACACAGTAACGCTTACGTCTGCAGGCTACAGTGCCGTTGATATTGAAGACAAATATAACGCGCCCGACAGTTATTTGTTTGCCGAGTACGACATGGATGGCGTAAAACACGTTACGGTGTTTTCATACGATATGTGGCACACGTGTCGTTTTGCAAGCGATTATACTTATAAGGTGGAGAAATTGTCCGACTGTTATGCCGTCACCATTGCGGCAAAACAATTTGCGAAGGGCGTAATTGTGCGCATGAAAGACAATTACAGGTTTACCTATTCGGATAATTATGTAGATTTACAGGCAGGTGAACAAATCACTTTGTACATCTACGGAGCAACAGACAAAGATATTGAAACGATTGAAGTAACGGATTTTGCAAAGGAGACTGCATGAAAAGGTTAATCGGCAAAAGTCTCGGCAATGTGTTTTTTACCGAACAAAACGGTAACTTGTACGGTAATTTAACGAACTATGGCGTAAACGCGTCATATTTGATAAAACCTGTGGACTTTTTCGGTCCGGCGAAAGCAATACTTATGGACTTGGACGGGACCACTCTTACAAGCGAGGACTTTTGGGTGTTTGTAATAGAGCAGACAATGCAAAAGTTGCTCGGCGACGGCAAGTTTTCGCTTGAGGAATCCGATATACCGTTTGTTTCGGGTTTTACAACGGTTGATCATCTAAATTATTGTCTTAACAAATATATGCCGGACGAGGATATAAATTCAGCGGTAGAGTGCTATCACAATATAGCAGAGTTTCAACTCAAAGAAATAATGCAAGGCAGGGGGCATGTCGATGCATTTAAGCCTGCAGATGGGCTGAAAGATTTTCTGACGGAAGTAAAAAAACGAAATATTAAAATAGGTCTGGCGACAAGCGGTCTGGACTATAAAGCCATTCCCGAAATCGTTGCGGCGTTTCGTACACTTAATATGGGCGACCCGAGAAATTACTATGACGCAATCATTACCGGAGGACGCCGCAAAGATGTCGGCGATTACGGCACTTTGGGCGAAGTTGCTTCAAAACCGCATCCGTGGATTTATACCGAACTGGCATATTTGGGATTAAAAGTAACCGACCCGACAACTGTCATCGGTATCGAAGACAGTGCTGCCGGTGTGTTATCGTTACGGTTTTCCGGGTTCCCCGTCGTTGGACTTAACGGCGGCAACATAACTCAAAGCGGGTTGGATTGCTTGTGTTGCAAAAAAGTAAATAAACTTGAAGAAATTTTGCAAATAATTTAATGCTCCTTTATACATTTTGATTTTTTATGATAAACAAGTAAGGACATAACGGAAATTACGCATTGCAGAACACCTGACAATGCGGAAAAAATAACTGGAGGAAATGATATGAAAAAGATTCTCAGTATGTTGACTGTCTTTTTTGCATTGGCGGCTGTGTTTGCCACGTTTGCCGCATGCAAGACAGATAAGCCAAAAACACAATTGGAAACTCCTACCATCGCTTCGCAGGTCTACACGGGCAGTAAATTGACCGCGGTAGTACCGCAAAACGATGGTTACGAGATTGTTTCCAACGAAGGCGGTACGGATGTAGGAGAATACGACGTTGTACTGAAACTGTCCGATGAAGCAAATTACGAATGGTCAACGCCTGACAGCGATGATGCAACCAAGGTTACTTTGAAGTTCGCTATTACCAAGGCGCCTAACCAAATCACGACTTTGTCGTTGGAAGGCTGGACATACGGCGAAGAACCCAAAATGCCCGTTGCCACGGCGCAGTTCGGCACGCCGACGTTTGCTTACAGCGCGACTGCCGATGGGACGTTTGTCGAAACCGTTCCGACAGCGGCCGGTAGTTACTTTGTCAAAGCAAAGGTTGTCGCAACGGCGAACTACGACGGCGCGGAAAAGACGGCGGAGTTTAAGATCGCTCGTGCAAAAGCCGTACTTACAACCAAACCAACGGCTGTTGCAAACCTTGTTTACACAGGCGATGCTCTTAATCTGATTACGGCAGGCGTTGTTGACGGCGGCTCAATGCAGTATAAACTCGGAGTCGACGGCATTTGGTCGTCTGAAATTCCCACGGCGACAAACGCAGGCGAATACACCGTGTACTACAAAGTTCTCGGCGACGACAGCCACAGCGACTTGATCGATGACGAAACGCAACAATTTACCGTAACCATTGCAAAAGCCGACGCGCAAGTAAC
>FR898441.1:0-5392 GCA_000437515.1 Acidiphilium sp. CAG:727
TCTTTTGTTTTAGTTTCAATTCATTTTCTTCTATTCAATTTTTAATCTGCAATAGGTAAACGCACCGTTTACCAGAGCGCTATCTCGTCGATAGCCCGCTTATTGTATCACAACGAGTTTTGCCTGTCAAGCGTTTTTTCGAACTTTTTCAAAAAAAATTCGGAAATTTTTGCGACCGATAAAACCTCGTCGTTTCATCGCGGTTCTCCCGACGAATGCTCGCTTATCTTATCACTATCGAAAAAGTTTGTCAAACGATTTTCGTAGATTTTTTCAATTATTTTCGAAAAATTTTAAGCCGTCGATATATAGCGTTTTTATATTTTGAAAACCGCAAGATATAGAAAACCCCGCGCGAAGGCGGGGATAAAGCGTATTTATTTTTCTTTATAGAACAACCGGCAATGGCAGTAACCTTCGAAATTCGGATCGGCTATCTGCGAACGGAATTCCTCGCACATACACTTATATTCGGGGCGTTTGCCCACTCTGCACGGACAATAACCGCCTTTCGCCTTCAACCCTTCGGCGACGGTTTTAACGACATCTTTATCTTCGTTGAGCCTTATTCTCATAAAATAAACCTCTCTATAACTTCGGCGACCGCTCCTTTGCCGCAATCGACCGCAGTAACGTAACCGGCGTTTTTCTTCACCGTTTCGCCCGCGTTAAGCGTGGCGACGCCGAGCCCCGCCGCTTTAAGCATAGGTATATCGTTACATTCGTCGCCTATCGCGATTATCTCGTCTGCCGCAATCTTCCATATATCGGAGAGAGCCCTGACCACCGACCCTTTATTTACTCCTTTAGGCGTAAAATCTATCATTCCGTCGTAGCACCTGGCAATCTCGTATTTATCGGCGAACTTTTTTACCGCAACGGGCAAAATCTCGTCGGCGCGTTCGTCGATTATCATAAATTTCGGAGTTTTTTTGAGTTCTTTTATCAAAAATCCACGAAGGTCTGCAATCGGCGTCGAAGAACAACCGCACACCTCGGAGTACATTCTCGTCGCCGCGCTTTCGTAGGCGGGGAATACGCCTATATCATTATATAATTGATAATTCGCCCCGCGCTCTTCGGCAAAATCTATAAGAGGCAACGTTTCTTCGACGGTCAAGGCTTTCGAATAAAGTTTTTCGCCGGTGGCGGAATCGGTTATTTCGCTTCCGTTATACGAGCCCACGAGCGGTCTTATCGGCAGATTTTCTATAATCCGCATTGCCGAGGCGGTCATTCTGCCCGTACAAAGGGCAAAACGAAAACCCTTGCTTACGAGTTCGGTTATCGCCTTTTTATTCCTTTCGCAAACGCCCGTTTCTTTGGAGGCGAGCGTTCCGTCGTAATCGCTTATAATCGCCTTATACATCGTCGTTACCGGATAAAACCGCAACCGCGGCGATTAACGCGCACGCGCCGACCGCGATTATAACGCATATTTCCGCCCCGAACGCGAAAGCGGCAACCAAAGCGTACGCCGCCGCCCCGATCGAGTAACTTTTAAGAGCGCGTTTCGCGGCGGGGTCTTTAGCCTTGAAAAGCAAAGCCGCGCACGAAACGGCAATCGCGCCGACTGCGGAATCCGCGCAGGCGTAGAACAAGCCGAAACCGTCTTGTCCGAATAAACTACGGGCAAGAAGCGCCGCCCACACTCCGAACGCGACTTTTTCGAGAAGCGCGACGGTATCGGCGTTCGACGCTTTATTTTTTGCCGTAGCCGATATAAACGTGGATATAAGTCCGCCGACGAACATCGCGACGGGCAAAGGAAGCGCAACGAGCGGATTTTTGGTTGCCGCAAGACAAAACGCCGACAACGCCCCGCCGTAGAGCGAAAACAATGCGAAAACTTCGTTTTTACCCTTTGCGGCAATCGTAGACGCCACGACTATTCCGAAATAGACGACGGCGAATTTAACGGGCGTTTCCCAAAAAGTTTCTTTATCGACGCCGATAAGCGTAGCCCACAGGAAAAACCCCGCCCAGACTACGGCGAATAAAAGCGCGACGAGCGACGAGCGGTTTACGAATTTTTCTTTGACCGCTTCGAGAGTTTCGTTCGTTCTGTCGTCCGCTTTTTGCGTCGGCGCGACGATCGGCTCGCTCTTTTTCGTTTCGGGTTCGGTCGCGTCAGGTTTTACGTCGGTCTTTTCCGTAGCGGGCTCGGCGTTATAATCGTATTCCGTTTTTTCGCACGAAGCCCCGTAGTCGTAATTTTCGGTCGGCTCGGCTTCTTCGTAAAAGCCCTCGGAATTTGCCGTCCGATATTCTTCGGGCGGTTCGTCAAACGTGAAATCTTCGATTTTCTTTATTTCTTTAATCGGCGTTTCGGCAACGATTTTGCCGCCGCGACTGAATTTTTCGTAAGTGGCGACGTATTCGCCTTCGGTCTTATATTTGTCGTAGGCGTAAACGACTACTTCGGGGAAAATCAGAAATCTGCCCGACGTGTTTTTTACGCCGCCCCTGACGAGTTTTTCCACTCTTCCGTCTTTGCTCTCGTCGGAAGTATACCTCTTACCTACTATTACGCACTTGCCGAACGACGACGGGGTTTTACCGACTTCCGATATAACGTATCTGCCGTCCGAAGCGTAGATACACGCCTCGCGTACCTTGGCGCGATGCTCTTCGCTTTTCGCCTCGGCAAAACATTCGGATAAAAGATCGTAAACTTCGTTTCTTAAAGACTTTATTTCGGCTTTTACGAGCGCCTCTCGTTTGGAAACCGTAGTTCTGCGCTCGTTTATACGCGAAATCGCGTCGTCGTTACCCGCTTTTTCTCGCCAGTCGTTCTTTTTACGGTACACCATAGCGGAAGAAGACAGTTTCCCGTCTTCCCCTTTCAGCGAGCGAAGTTCGTCTTTAAGATCGTCTATCCGCCTTATTTTATTTATTGCCAAAGCGTATTTTTCAAGCATATTCCGAAGTAAAAGTCGTTATTTTATTATTTCTTTGACGTAGTCGGCGATAATGTCCGCCGACTTGTCGGTGCCTACGCGGGTATTCACGACGAAATCGTAATTGTCGATTTTGCCCCACTCGGTATCTGCGTATTTTTTATAATAAGCCGCGCGGGCTCTGTCGTTGCGTCTGATAAGTTTTTCGGCTTCCGCAGGGGTTATCGAATAACCTTTGGCAACCCTCTCTATTCTCTGCGCCATAGGAGCGCATACGAAGACCTTTATGAGGTTTTCCGCGTTTTCGAGAATTTTCGCGGCGCATCTGCCGACGAATACGCAAGACCCCTTTTTAGAAAGGTCTTTTATGACCTGAGCCTGACCGATATAAATTTTATCGTAGAGCGAAAGAGAATCTCCGCTTAAAAATCCGCCGTACCAGAAAGCGTTGGTGGCTTTGTCTTCGCTGCCGTGGATTACGTCTTTATCGAAGCCCGTAACTACCGCCGTCATTTCCGCGATAGATTTATCGTAGCAAGGAATACCTAACCTTTGAGCGAGTTTAGCGGCGGTTTCCGCGCCGCCCGAACCGAATTGTCTGCTGATTGCAACGTAAAATTTCTTTTCCATAATACATCCCTCCGTATATATTTTATTACAAACCGCCCGAAATGTCAAGACGGAATAGAATTTTTTCTTCTTTCTGTTTTAACGAGGGCGTACGCGGCGAATATTCCGCCGATAAACAAGACTACGCCCAATAAGAGTTCCCATACGTTTAGCCCGTTAATTGCCCAATCCGTATACACTTTGTATATATCCGGATTAAAGAACATCGTTACCGCCGCGCCGAGCGACAAGCCGCAAATACAGAAAAACGACGGCGTTTTATGCCGTTCGAGTACGTCAGACATAAGTTTCGAAACGGTAACCAGACCGACTGCGAAACCGACTGCGAGGCAAACGTACACGATAAACACCTGCGGATTCGATTTCCAGTAAGTAAGGCTTACGGAATACATTATCGATTTGAAATAGCCGAAAACCATCAACAGAGCGGTAGCCGAAAGCCCCGGCACGATCTGCGTTATCGCCACGAGATAACCGAGCAGCAAAAACAAAAGATAATGCCGCACGGAAAGGTTATCGAGCGATTTGTTCCCGCCGTATACGAAAACCGAAACGAGCGAAGCCGCTACCGGGATCAGCAAGCCGAGTGTAAACAGAATTATTCGCGGCGCGTTTATTTTTTCGCCTTTAATCCGGTCCGCAACCGCCGGATACGCGCCGAGCATAAGTCCGCCGAAAAGCGCGACTATCGCAAAAGGCAGAATATCGATAAGTTTTTTTACCCCGAAAAATCCGCCGACGAAACCGAAAATACCGCCGACGAGTATCGGTAACAAAAACAAAAAGCACTTCTTGAATTTTTTGAGGATATTGCCGAGCGCGTACAGGAATTTTTCGTACAGCCCGAAAATTATCGCGACCGCCGAACCGCTTACGCCCGGCACTATAACGGCAAGCCCGATGAAAAAGCCGAGCGCTCCGCTTTTAACCCTTTCCCTGCCGTTTTTATAGGCGAGATCGACTTCTTGCGACGAAGCGTTTTCGACCTGCGTTTGTTCGTCTTTTTTTTCTTCCATTTAAGAATACCTCCGAAAACGCTTGAAATTTTAACGGTTTACGTATATACTCTATGTACATAAAGTATAGCAAAAAAATTCGTCTGTGTCAAAAGGTTAATATGGAATTACAAAAACTGTTATCGAAGGCGAGAAGAGCCGCGGAAGATTACAACATGATAGAAGAGGGCGATAAAATCGCCGTAGGACTTTCGGGCGGCAAAGACAGCCTGACGTTGCTTTATATTCTCGCCGCGATGAGAAGATTTTATCCGAAAAAATACGACCTTATCGCAATTTCGGTAGATATGGGGCTGGGACTCGACGAAAAAGAAGTTCGGGCCGTAAAAAATCTTTGCGAAAAACTCGGCGTAGAGTACTTCGTCGAAGAAACGAAAATAGGCGAAATCGTCTTTGACGTGAGAAAAGAACCCAACCCCTGCTCGCTCTGCGCGAACATGCGCCGCGGCGCGCTCAATTCCGCGGCTAAAAACCGCGGCTGCAACAAAGTCGCGCTGGGGCATCATTCCGACGACTTAGCGGAAACTTTTTTACTTTCGCTTTTCTACGAAGGCAGACTCTCCGCATTCGCGCCCGTAACGAGGCTCGAAAGAGTGGGGTTGACGGTTATCCGCCCGATGATTTATATTACCGAAAAAGAAATAATCGGCTTTGCCAAAGACAAACCGATTATTCACAACCCCTGCCCCGCAGACAAGCACACGCAACGACAATTTATCAAAGACACTATAAAAGCGCTGCAAAAAGAAGTACCCGCCGTTAAAGACAATATTTTAGGAGCGATACTCCACCCCGAAAGAAACAACCTTTCGTCGTTTATAAAACCCGCCGACAAAGAAAGAAATT
>FR898441.1:5414-8094 GCA_000437515.1 Acidiphilium sp. CAG:727
GAGCTGGGGGGGTTTTGATTTTTACCGTCATCGTAAGAGTGTAAACGCCGTCATGTTGAGCGTAATCAAACAATCTGTCATTCTGAACAAAGTGAAGAATCCCCGCAATAAAGGGCGGAGCGGCTTATATGGTCGCCCGTACTCCGATCTTCGGGATTGCCGCGCTACGCTCGCAATGACGTAAATATCACCCTTCCGGGTTTGCCATTACCGGCAAGGGGTTTGCAAAGACGATTGATCCTACGCTTTACGGTTCGGGCGCGCGTCGACGTTTTCGAAATAATCTTTGGAAAGCGACGCCTTATTGTCTGCGCTTTTAAGCGACGAAATCTCTCTTTTGAGTTCGGCGTTTTCTCTTTTCAGCGCTTCGTTTTCTTTACGCAGATTTTCCGCAATACGGTCGTATAGAGCGTTTATCTCCGCTTTAAGTCTTTTAAGCATCGGCTCGTCGGCCCTGCCGTACGGATCATAACATTCGCCCGTTTCGCGTTTTATTTCGTTTACCGTTTCAATTACCGTCGGCTTATCGAACGCAAGCATGTTTCTGTATTTATTCTGATACCTTAAAGCCTGTTTCGGGTCGGAAGCGATAAGCCCTATACTGCTTCTTACCGACCTGCCCTCGGTAACTTTAATCAGAATTTTTTTAAGCATAATTTTCGCTTCGGCTTTGTCGAACTCTATGATTTTCGCGACCTTCGGTTTTATTCCGCCGAATACCGCTTCAGAGTATTCTTTATCCGTATTCGCGCGTTTTATCGCCGCGTAATAGGCGTTTCTTACCGAGCCTTTCGCTCCGCCCGTCTTTTTGGCGAATTCCTCGAAAACGCCGCCGAGCGGCTTGCCGTTCGACTTCGCTTCGTCCGCTTTTTTAATGAGTTCTTTCATGTTTTTATCGGTACTGCTTTTCATTCTGCCTCCTTACCGTCCATTATTGACAGAACGGGCAATTATAATACATATCGGCAAAAAATCGCTAATATATTTTAATATGATATATTATCTCTACTCGTCCAAAACTTCCGCGGTGAAAATCAACGGCGAATTCAAGGGAATAACCGACGGAAATTATTTCGCGTTCGAAGCGGATGAGTGTTTAATCGAAATTATCCCTCTCGACAACTCGTGGTTGCCCGTAACGGCGTATCTTTGCGGCGATACGCAAAGCGCGCGGCAATTAAAGGTTATCGACATGCGCGGCGGAATTCTTCTTCTGCCCGAATTTTCGCATCGGTTCGTAACCGATTTTAAGTTATTGTTCCGGGGCAGAAAAGATTTTTCGGCAGGCGCTCTCGCCGTTACCTGTTACAGCGAAAACGGGGTGCGGCTTATCGTGGAAACCGCGAACGATATGTACGTCGAAAGTCTGCCGTTCACGCCGGACGACGCGCGGTTCGAAAAAGTCGATCCCGGCAGCCGCGAGTATCTGCTGTGCGTATTAGTCGGTAAACGTTCGCTCGTTCTGGCGTACTCGATAACGAACAGAATAAAACCCGAATTAAAACGCGTCTGCGACGATTACTCTTTAAGTCTGCCTTTTATAACTTTGACCGAGCGGAAAAACGACGTCGTAAAACATATCGTTTCGTCATGCTGGAAGTTCGCCGACGGCGTAAAGGGGCAAACTTTAACCGTAACTCGCAGACGGCAGATATATACTCTCGACGAAAAACTCATACCCTACGCCTTTTTCGAAGAACTTTTGTGCGGCGGCGACGTGAGCGATTTTTTATCGCCGAAACTAAAACCGCGCGCAAAAGATTTCAAAGAGTTCGCAGGCGACTTTTCGGCCGTACTGCCGCCGCCGAATTTCGTCGGTCAATCGCTCGTGACGCTGTTATATAAAGACAAAATCGAATACGCCGACGTAAAAATAAACAACGGTCTTATCGAAAACGTGATTTTGACTTGACACGCCGCAACTTTTATGATAATATTTAGCCGCTATGATTTGGTATTACATTTTATCTTACGCATCTTTGATAATAATCGTTCCGGGCGTAATATTCGCGTTCGTAGCGCAACTGCTCGTACGTTCGGCGTACAAAAAATATTCCAAAGTCGAAGCCCGTTCGGGTTGGACGGCGGACGATATGAGCCGTATGTTTATGGAACGTTACGACTGTAACGGCGTTACCGTAGAACCGATAAAGGGTGACCTTACCGACAATTACAATCCTTCGACCGACGTCATATCCTTATCGGAAACCGTTTACGGAAAATCGACTATCGCCGCGCTCGGCGTCGCCGCGCACGAATGCGGACACGCCCGTCAACAGCACGAAGGCAGTTTTATGATGGCTCTTCGTAAAGTTCTCGTACCGGCAACGAATATCGGCTCGAACCTCGCAGTTCCGCTCGTCATACTCGGACTTCTGCTCGAATTCTGGCTGGGTACGGTGGTCGGAACGTATTTCTGGGTTGCCGGCGTGGTGCTTTACTCTTTGTCCACGATTTTCGCGCTCGTAACTCTGCCCGTCGAAATCGGGGCGTCGTCGAGAGCGATGAAAATGCTCGAAGAACAGAACGTACTTGAAAAAGACGAAAGACGCGGCGCGAGAAAAGTTCTTTCCGCAGCGGCGCTCACCTACGTTGCCGCGCTTCTCGTATCGCTTTTATACCTTTTGCGGTTCCTTATAATCATCGCGGGAACGAGAAGAAAAAAACGCTAGCCACAGGT
>FR898442.1:0-6307 GCA_000437515.1 Acidiphilium sp. CAG:727
CGGGTTCAAACGCAATTACCTGTGGCTAGCATATTCGGAATTTATTCGTGAATTTTATTTTTCGATATAAATTTCGTATTTATTCGCAGACGATTGATTCGACGGAGTTAATGTTGAATAAAATCGTTTTTTCGACCTTCAATTTAAGAGTTTTTTCGACTGCTTTTTTGTAGAGGGCGAGTTGATAAGCGTAAGTTTCTTTCAAGCGCGTTACGTTTTTTTCAGAATACTTATAATCAACGATAATCGCCTTATCGCCCTTTACCGCAAGCAGGTCGACGATACCTTGAACGAGTACGTCGCCCTTGGCTTTCGTGTCCGAAATCTCGTTCGCCGCCATCTGCGCGATAAACGGTTGTTCTTTATAGAGTTTGTACCCCTTTATCTCTCCGAACAAAGGCGAACTCAATATTTTGCGTAATTTTTCTACGGATAGCAGAGCGAGTTGTTCGTCGGTAAGTTTCTTTTCGGTTTTGATTTTTTCGAGAAGTACGCCCGCGTCTTCGTAGAACGAATCCGCGTGCTGTAAAAACGCGTGATAAGCAATTCCTCGTTCGCGCGTCGTTTTGTCTACGGGAAGTCTTATTTCCGTCATCTCGTCATCGTCGGTGGTCGCGTCTTCGGCGAGGCTCGTTACCGCTCGCTTGACGGGCAGATTCACGTCTTCTTCGTAGGGGTATATAAACGACAGATTTTTACGGATAAGGTCGGTAAGCGCGGGGCGGTCTTTCGAAATATAAACTTCTCTCACGTCTTCGCCGTCGCCGATTTCCGTGTCGTCTGCGGTAATTTTTTTATCGAAATATTTCGTCTTTATAAAATCCGAAAACTTGTTTGCGAAAAGTATAGACGTAAAGTCGTCGTTTTCTTCGACGGGTTCGGAAGTTACAAGGTACAGTTTACATTCCGCGCGCGTCATCGCAACGTAAAAAACGCGCATCTCTTCTTTAATCGCGTTGAGTTTCGCTTTTTCCTTAAAAGCCGCCCGCGGGAGCGTGATTTTCGTCCTTTTCGACTCTTCGTCGTAAAATTTAAGCGCTACGCCTTCGTAGCGGTCGGTTAAAATTTCTTTTTTCGTATCCTCGAGATTGAATCGTTTGCCAAGCCCCGCGAGAATAACGATAGGGTATTCGAGTCCTTTCGAAGCGTGCATGCTGGTAACGATAACGCTGTCGTCGCCGTCTGACGAGCCTACGGAAACGTCGCCGTCGTCGCTTTCGACCCGCGTTAAAAATTTACGTACCGAAAGACCGTTTTCGCCCGATCCCGCTTCGGCGATGAACCTTTCCACTCGGGAAAGTCTTATTTCGCCGTTTTTTTGCGAGAGAATTTCGAGGTCGAGCCCCGTTTCGGAAAGAACCCTCGAAAGTATTTCGCCGGCGTTTTCAAAACCGGACAAAAGTCGGATTTTAGAGATATACTCGTCGAAGTTTTCGAGTTTCTTTCTGATATTTTCGTCTTCGCCGCTTACGAGATACCGGCGATAACAATCGGCGAAGGTCGGTTTTTTCGTCGTTGACGGATTATCGGTTTTGTCAATCGTAATCGCCTTATACGCGGATCTTTTTATTTCTGCGGCTTCCGCTTCGCTTACACCGCCTATCGCGCTTTTAAGGCAGGCGAACAGGGGCGCGTCGTCGGCGAAACGGACGATTATTTTAAGCAGGTCTTTAAGAAGTTTTATTTCGGGATAGTCGCCCACGGGGTTTTTGACCGACGAAGAAACGGGAATATCCGACCGCTTCAGATGGCGTACTATTTCGGTAGGGAACCCCGACGAATTACGGGTTAAAACGGCGAAATCTTTCGGGGTAACTTCGCGTTCGCGTTTGGCTTTCAGGTCGAATACTTTGCCGCCCGTTTCCTTTTTGACGATATTCGCCACAACCGCGCCTTCGGCGAAAGCGGCTTTCGGAGCGGGGTCGTTCACGTCGTCGACTATATCGTAAACTCCCGATTTTAACGTTTTTTCTTTTTCGGCTTCGGGTATCTCTATAAGTATCGTTTCGCCGTAGCCTTCCGGATATTTGCCGCTGCCCGTCATAGGGTTGTCTTTGTAGTCCGTTCCGCCGAAGTCTTTGGTCATTATCGGCGAAAACGTCTTGTTGACGGCGGATAAAACGGCGTCGGTCGATCGGAAATTCTCGTCGAGCGAAACGGTTTCGCCCTCGCCGCGTTTATATCTTTCGAACTTTGCGGCGATAATGTCGGGGTTACAGCCGCGGAAGGCGTATATGGATTGCTTTACGTCGCCGACCATAAAGGCGTTGTCGGACGATATAAGCGATAAAATAGCCTCCTGTATGCCGTTTACGTCCTGATATTCGTCGGCGAAAACGTATTTGTATTTTCGTTTTACCGCAGACAATACGTCGGAGTTTTCCGAAAGCAATTTATAGGCGAAATGTTCGAGGTCTGAGAAATCGAGCGCGGCGGCGTCGGCTTTGAGGCGGGCGTATTCTTTGCCGAAATCTATCGTAAGCCGACATAAAGCCTTAGTGGCGCGGGCGGGCGAGAGATATTCGCTTAAATCCTTTTCTTCGTCGCCGTTCGGCGTGGCTTTGCGAATATCGTCGTATACGTCTTTGCATTTTTTCTTGAAATATTCGAGTTTAACCTTGTACGCCGCGAGATCTTCGTCGTCTTTCGAATTCATTCTCGGCGCGGTCGGAACGGAAAGTCCGCAGACCTTTACAAGCGCGCGGAAATCTTTCGCGTCAAGGCAGGTTTTTAATTTGACAAGCAGTTCGCCGACGTACTTTACGTAAGCGGCGTAGCCGTAATTTTCGGCAAGGCTTGATAGATTTTCGCCTATGCGGATAAGTTCTTTTATATACGCCGCAAATATACCGTATAGTTCGTTTTCCGACTTATAGAAAGATTTTTCGGTTATATTTTCGGCGGCTTTCGTCAAGAACTCTTCGGCGGATTTTTCGGACGAAGCGAATTCGTAGAGTTCTTTAACGGTATCTTTAAGCGTGTCGTCGCCGCGCGATCTGCCCATAATGCGTACGAGATATAAAAAGTCTTCGTCACGGGCTTCGTATAAACTTTCGAAAAGAGAATCGAGCGCTTTGTTTTTCAGTTCGCCCGACTGATTTTCGTCGGCGACCGAAACGGACGGGTCTACGTTCAGCGCGTAAAAGTAGGTGCGGATTAAATTCGCGCAGAAAGAGTGGAAAGTCGAAATCGAAGCGGTGGGGACTTCCGACAACGCTTTACGGAATCTCGCCGCGTCGCGCCCCGCGTTTATCTCCGCTATAATCGCTTTCACGAGTTTTTGTTTCATCTCTTCCGCCGCGGCGGTGGTGTAGGTAACGGCGAGTATTTCGCCGACTTCGGCTTTACCTTCGACGATAAGTCTTATTACCCTTTCTATCATTACGAAGGTTTTGCCGCTTCCCGCCGAAGCCGAAACGAGTACGTTTCTGCCCTCGGCAATTACCGCTTTTCTTTGGTCGGAGGTATAATTTTTGTCGAGATCAGCCATTGTTTTTGCCCTCTTTCGAGTTTTCTTCGTTGATCGCATTTACGATATCAGACGGCATTATTCTGTCGGGAATATTCCTTTCTTCGTAGTCCGAATCTTCGCCGAACCCGCACGCCGAGCCGTATTCGCAATATTCGCATTCGCCCTTGTACGGCGCGGGTACGATAACTCCGTCCAGAACGTAATCTACGGCTTTTTCGGTTAAAATTTCGGCGTAACGCATATACGCTTTTATTACGCTTTCGTCGGCGACGGTCGAACCTTTGGTTTTGTCGCCGTCTTTTTTGGTCGTTTCTATGCGTGCGTCGACTATATCGCTCGTCCGGTTTTCGTAAAAATTCTTATCGGTCGCCCTTAAAACGTTTTCTTCGGCGAGCGTTTTGCCGTACATCGAAACGGCTTTGTCGTCGATTTTTCTGAAAGCGTCGTCCAACGCGTAATAGTATGCCCCCGCGGGGATAAACCCCGCTTTTGCCAGCGCGTTCATATAAAGATACAGTTGAACGTGCCTGCCCGTAAAAAAGTTTTTATCCGAAACCTTGTCTTGGGCTTTACCCGATTTATAATCGATTATACGCCCGTATTTTTCGTAAACGTCCACGCGGTCGATTTTACCTTGCAGACGATAACCCGGATGGCGTTTTGCGTTTATAGGGTAGGCGGGCAGAACTCCTCCCGCGCCGAACCACGCCTCTTCGTAGAGCGGCTTGAAGTCGGAAGCGGCGAATTCGCGGAAAAGTTTAACGCATAACTTCGCGGCTTCTTCGGTAAGCCTTTCGAACGCGTAGGCGAAGTCGGGGCGTTTTCCGAATCTCTTGTATTCGTCGCCGTCGAGAATTTCGCCTATGATTTTGTCGGATAATTCTTTACATTCGGCTTCGCTTTTTACCGTCGATATTCGCTTTACGAACAATTCGACCACTTTGTGTAATACGTTGCCGTAATCCATCGACTTGATTTTGCCCGTGTCCTCGTCGGCAACGCCGATACAGTAACGCATAAAACACTTGTACGGGCAGGAGTAAAAACACTCTATCGCGCTTGCCGAAACGCTGCCGTTCGCGAAGTAATTTTCGCAGGGCAGATTTTGAGAAAAAAGTTTTTTGCGGTTTATAAGTCCCACGAGGCGATCGCACGCGTTTACGGCTTCGTCGTCGCCCGCTTTCGCAAACGCGGCTCTTACGGAAGCGATTTCTTCTTCGTCGTCAGTCGCGCCCTCTTTGAAATCGTTACATTTTTTGACAAGCGAGAAAAACGCCTGGCGGCGGGACAGATAATCGTCGGCTTTCGTATAATCGTCGTCTTTGTCGCGTTCGAGATCGGAAGCGGTAAAGCGGGTAAACGGAGCGGTTTCATCCGAAAAGATTTTTTCCGCAAAATCGAGTATGCCCGACTTCGCCGTGGGCTTACCGTCGCGCGCGAGCGCGGGGCGGGTGAGTACAAGTCTGTTTTTGAAAGAAGCCAAAGCAAGCCCGACCGCTTCTTTTTCGCGGTCGTTGACCACTTTGATTTTCGGCTCTATTTTAAGCGAGAGTTTTTCAAGGTCGGCTATATCGCCGTCAAGTAAAATCGCGCCGTCGTTTTGCGTCGCGGGTACGTCGGAAGTAAGCCCTATCGCGTATAAGGTTGCGTATTGGCGGAATCTGCAATTTTTCAGGTCGCCCACGTAAACGCAGTCGTTTCGTTGCTGTACTACGGACATCTCCGAAGAGGTTTCGCCTGCGAGCAAAATTCTGCGGTAGGCGTCGGCGGTTATCGCGGTGTCGCCGAGTATCTCTTCGGTTTCATCGAGTATTCCGAGAAATTTTTCTATCTGCGATTCGGCTATCGCCGCTTTTTCGTCGGTCTTGTAACCGCGGAGTTTCTCGGCGACCGTTTTCGCGTTGTCTTCCGCGCCGCAACCGCTTAAAAATACGCGTATGCTTTCGGCGTAATTTTTCGCCGTATCGGTTTTTTTCGCCGTTTTAAGAAAATTTCTCAAAAGTCCGATTTTGCCGTTTTCGTATTCGTCATTCACGTTAAAATCGTTGATAAACGACCTATAGGTTGACGAATCGGAAGTAATAAGTCTTAATATTTCGTCCGATACGGCTTTGTCGGGAATAAAAAGAACGTTGCCGATTACTTCCTTTACCTCGTCTAAATCGCAGCCGAGCGAAAACGCCCTGAAAAGGCAATCGACGAGCGAAGCGACCGGCGTTGAGGAGAGTTTCGTTTTTTCGTCCGAATAATAGGGAATATCGTAGTCGGTGAGTTTGCGTTTCAATACGATGGAATACGCGTCGTAATCGGTGACGCCTATCGCGACGTCGCGGTATCTTACGCCTTTTTCTATGACCGAGCGGCGTATGCGTCTTGCGACGAATTCCGCTTCGTCGGCAGTATCTTTGGCTTCGTACAGGTATACCTTTTGGGTGAATTTACCGTTTTTCGAAAACACGGTCGGGTTAAAAAGCCCGTCTAAAAGTTTTGCCGCTTCGTCCGTCACCGAAGACGGACAGACCGTGGGAGAACGGTCGTATTTTTTTACGAAAGAATAAAATTCGTTTACGAATAAATCTTCGTTTTCGCCTTTTACGGCGAAATAATCCGTTGTTTTCGCCGCTTTCGAAATTGCGTCTATCGCCTCGGCGGACTGCCGGGTTATCGACGAAAAGCCGATAAATACGACGGCTGTATTTCCGAGAGTTTCGTCGTCTTTTACCGCTTCGGATATGCGTGAAAGCGCGTTGTTGCTGTCCGTAAGCCCGCTTTCGGACAAAAACTTTTCGTAACGCGAAAAAACGGTGGCTATATCGCGTATCTTAGCCGCCGATC
>FR898442.1:6324-7953 GCA_000437515.1 Acidiphilium sp. CAG:727
CGCCTCTCTGCCGCCGAGATTTTCGGTCGCCGTCAGAAGTTCGTCGGGGTCGATTTTGGCGGATTTAAGTTGCGCGATCAGTTCGCTCGTTTCGCTTGCGAGCGACGGCGACCCGGCCGTTTTTTTAAGAGCCGTAAGTTCGGGCGCGACGTCGGTAAGAATCTTTTTTACCGCCATAGCCATGCCTTCTTTCGAGAGCGTTTTTCCGCCCTTAAGCCTTTTGGAGGCGTATCTTCCCAAAGACAGAACTTCGGCGTTGAAATTTCCGCCGCGTTTTTTCGCCAAAGCCCGCTCGACTTCGAGCGTGAGTTTGTCTTCGCAAAAAACGATTACGGGATCGTCTAAATTTATAGGAAAACGGGCGACGTGATCCGTCGCCCTTTCCACACAATCAAAATAAGTTTTACAAATATAAACCGACATCGGTTTTCCCCCATTGCGTCAGCCGGTAATCAGTCGAGAACGGCTTTGATACGACGAACGCCCGCGGAAGACGCTTCTTCTTTGACTATCCTGAAGTGGTGAAGTTCGCCGGTGGTCTTTGCGTGCGGACCGCCGCAGATTTCCTTGCTGTATTTTCCGATAGTGTAAACTTTGACTTTCTCGCCGTATTTTGCCGAGAATACGCCTATCGCGCCCTGCGCTTTGGCTTCGTCTACGCTCATTTCGTCCATAGTAACTTTCACGTCGGCGGCAATCGCTTCGTTTACCAGGGCTTCGATCGCTTTAAGTTCGTCTTCGGTGAGTTTCCTCGGGAAATTGAAATCGAAGCGCAACCTTTCCGTGGTTATGTTCGAGCCTTTCTGATTTATGCCGTCGTCTTTAAGTACGCTTTTCAGAGCGGCGTTAAGAAGGTGAGTTGCGGTATGCAGCCTTGCCGTAATTTCGTTTTGTTCGGTCAGACCGCCTTTCGCCGCACCCTGCGGCAATTGCTTGCTCTTTTCCTGATGTTCCTTAAACGCGGCGTCGAATCCCGCTTTGTCTACGGTGAATCCTACTTCCTCGGCAAGTTCTTCGGTGAGTTCTTCGGGGAACCCGAAAGTGTCGTAAAGTCTGAAAGCCTGCTTACCGCCGATTCCGTATTCCGGAACGTAAGCGGGGTCTTTCGCGGACATAAACTCGTTTTTGCGTTTAATGCCCTCTACGCACTTATTGAACTCTTTAAGCCCCGTGGCGAGCGTCGATTCGAACTTATCCGCCTCTTTGGCTATTTCCGAAAGTATATAATCTTTCTTTTCGACGAGCAACGGATAGGCTTCGTCGTAGATTTTGTCTATGAAAATTTCCGATACGGCAGTCAGAGCGGAAGAGTCGAGCCCCAACTTTCTCGCGTAGCGTATTGCGCGGCGAAGAAGTCGTCTTAAAATATATCCCGCGCCGACGTTGGAAGGAAGTATTCCGTTTACGTCGCCGATGAGCATGGTCGCCGTTCTTATGTGGTCGGCAACTATACGCATAGCCTTTCTCGCGTCTTCGTCATCGTCGTAACTCTTGCCGGATTTTTCTTCCAGAACGGCGATAACGGGTAAGAACAAGTCGGTTTTGTAACCGTCGGTTACGCCGTTCAGGAAGGCTAAAAGCCTGTCCAGACCGAAGCCCGTATCGACGTTTTTGTTCGCGAGCGGCTCC
>FR898442.1:7969-15133 GCA_000437515.1 Acidiphilium sp. CAG:727
CGGCTCGTAGCCGCCGGCGGTCTTTTTGTATTGCATATATACGTCGTTGCCGATTTCGACGTATCTGCCGCAACCGCAGTCGGGTCCGCAATTCGGTCCGCACGGCTTGTCGTTGCGGGGATAGAACCATTCGTTGTCGGGTCCGCACGGCGTGCCTACCGTGCCTTCGAGTTCCCACCAGTTGTCTTTTTTGGGCAGATAAAATATATGTTCGGGTTTAATGCCGGCTTTTTTGAGGTATTCGGCGGTTTCCTCGTCGCGCGGGGCGGTCGCGTCGCCTTCGAATACGGTAGAGCAGATTTTTTCGCCGTCAAGACCGAAAATTTTGGTTAAAATATCGTAAGACCATTGAGTTTTTTCGGCTTTGAAGTAATCGCCGAGCGACCAGTTGCCCATCATTTCGAAGAAAGTAAAGTGAGTGGGGTCGCCTACGCTTTCTATGTCTACCGTTCTTACGCAACCCTGAACGTTGCAAAGTCTGGTTTTGCCGGACGGATGCGGTTTTCCGAGAAGATAGGGCATAAGCGGTTGCATGCCCGCTACGTTGAACATAACTCCGGTAGAACCGTCGCCGATAAGAGAAACCGCGCCTATATTTTTATGACCGCGTTCCTCGTAAAATTTAATCCATGAGTTGCGCAGTTGTTTGGAAGTAATCATTTTTTTAGCCTCACAATATGTCGTGTATGCGTATATTATATATTACGAACGAAAAAAAGTAAAACGTTTTGACGAACTAAACCGAAAGCCGCGGATTTTGTCTTGCATAACCCGTTAATCGACCGTCCGTAATCTTTTTATCGCCGTTTTATATCGAGCGGTCGGGCGAATTACGGACTTCGCGGGGGGTTCTGCCGTAATACGCCCTGAACTCGTGGTTGAAGTGAGAAATCGTTTCGTATCCGCATTCGTAACAGACGTCCGTTACGGACATGTCGCCTAAAACGAGCAATTTGAGCGCTGCGTCTAATTTAAGGCGTTTTAAGTAAGATTTGTAATTTTCGCCCGTAACGAGCGTAAATTGCGACGAAATATAATTCGGGCTTCTGTCGAACAGTTCCGACAGAGTTTTAAGCGACGGGTTTTCTCTGAAACGGTCGTTTACGAAACTTAAAACGTCGCGCATAAAATTTTTACCCGCGTCTTTCGGCTCGGGGAAGTTTGCCGAAGCAAACAACAGTTGTATAAGAGCGACAAGCAAAGAATTTGCGTATTTCGCTTTGCCGCCCGCCCGCGACAACAGTCCGCACAGGTCGTCGACGTCTTTCGTCGTTTCGTCGTCGTAAAACGTATAGCCGCCTTTCAGCGGCGCGTTGCCGAAACATTTTTTTACCACGTCGTTTGAAAATTGAATATTCGTGATTTTAAGGTCGGTGTCGGGCGTTATGTCGTGAAAATCTTTCGTCGTCAGAAAGAAAGCCGAGTTTTTACCGAATTTTATTTCTTTACCGTTAAAATTCGACGAACCCGCGCCATCGGTTATAATGTCGATTTCGTAAAAGTCGTGAAAGTGCATTTTGCAGTCGGCTTTTATCGTTTTATACGTTACGCATATTCCGTTTTGCGGAGTAAATATTCTTTTCAAAAGATTCTGTTTTGTTTTCATACGGCGATTATACATCTTTAAGCGTATTTTGTAAACAGAAATTGCATTTTATAAAATAAAATCGTAAGATACGCAAATAAAACCGTAAAAAACTCCTTGAAAAAGTCTTTTTGGTGATGTTATAATGTAAGCGATAATATGGCGATGCCATAAAAAGAGAGGTAAAAAATGGTTGATTACGGCGTAAACGACAAGATGTTCTGGCAGGATACTTCGGATAAAAGCAAATATATCTGGAGGTACGAAAACAATCCGATTATAGACCTTGAAAACAGCGAATTCTGGCACGTTTATAACAGCGCGGTCGTAATAAAAGACGGCAAATATACGGGCGTATTCCGTTGCGAAGAAAAGACCGGCAGACCGGATTTGTTTATGGGTTACAGCGACGACGGCGTAAATTGGGATATAGAAACCGAGCGTATAGTTATGTACAACGAGGACGGCAGCGTTTTCACCTATCCGTACGCTTACGATCCGAGAGTCGTGGGAATCGACGGGGTTTATTATATTATTTTCTGCGCCGATATTCAGGGACCGGACATTTATATAGCGAAAACGACCGATTTCAAGCGGTTCGATATGATTCCGACGGGATTTTTGCCGTTTAACCGTAACGGATCGCTGTTTCCCGAAAAAATCGACGGCAAATATTATATGTTGTCGCGCCCGGACCCCAGCGGAACGTCGTACGGCAATATATGGATAAGCGAAAGCGAAGACCTCGTGCATTGGGGAAATCACAAACTCGTAATGAAAAATTTCTATCTCGGGGATAATTTCTGGGAAAGAATCAAAATCGGCGCGGGACCCATTCCGATAAAGACCGAACGCGGCTGGATACTTATATATCACGGGGTGCAGGCTACGTGTAACGGTCTGAATTACAGTATAGGCGTCGCTCTGCTCGATTTGAACGATCCGTCAAAGGTATTGAAAAGGGCGGACAGATACGTTCTCACTGCCGAAAAAGATTACGAACGTTGCGGATTTACGCCTAACGTATGTTTTCCGTGTTCGGCGCTGTGCAATTCGAAAGGTCAGGTAACGATTTATTACGGGGTTGCCGACACGAATATGGCAATCGCGTTTACAACGGTAGATAAACTGCTCGAATTCGTCGATAAATATAATAAATAAGATAATAAATAAGACGCCAAAGAGAAAACGAAGGCGGGGCGAAAATTTTCGCCCCGCCTTTTTGCCGCGTTTATTTCTTTTTACCTCTCGATTCTATCGGAGTTTTTTGCATATACTTTTTGTATTGACGGAAGAACGTGGCGTAACTGTTGTACGAACACGACTCTATAACTTTGTTTATAGGAACGCCCGTTTTGATAAATTTTTCGATATAGATTAATTTTTTCTGATTGATGTATTTTTTAAGGCTTACGTTGACGTATTCTTTGAATTTATGCAGCAGCCACGAGGTGCTTACCAAAAACTCTTTCGCGATGATGTCGGCGTTGAGATTCTGCGTGACGTTATCGTCGATAAACTTCAGAACGCCGTTTATAATATCGTTCGTCGTTCCGGTTTCCTGAGCCTTCATAGCGGTGCGGGAGTATTTAAGACTCGCAATTATGATCTTTATATAATGTTCGGCGATATGCGCGAATTCTTCTTCGGTGAAGATCGATTCGCTCTTTTTAAGGTCGCAAAACAATTTTTTAACGGAATCATCATCGCCGAAAGCGTATATCGCGTCGGCGGAATTCAATACGGCGGACAAATCGTCGCTTAAAAAATCGTCGTTGAAACGTATTACCGCGCGCTCGAATTCCTGCCCGGTAAGAAAACACATATTATGTATCGTCATCGGCGGACAGACGATTAACGTGTCGGGTTTTACCTCATACTTGTTATGTCCGAACGCGAATTCTCCGTTTTCTATATTGAAAATATATTCCAACTCGTAAACGTTGTGAAAATGCGGTTCGAAGTTCGCGTCGTCGGGTTCGGCTTTGGTTATAATGTGGTCGTATTGCAGATTTTTGGTTATCATAACCCGATTATAACATATATTTGCAAGAAATGCAATATTTTTATGCAAGATTTAATATTGACTATGCTTTTTGCTTATGTTATAATACGGGAGTAAAAGGTTTGGGGGAGTATTATACTCTTTCGACACTGTTGCGAAGTTTGCCGCGACGGTTTTGAAAAAAGGGGTACCCCTTTCCTCGTTTCCAACGAGGAAATCTCTTGAATGAGAAAAATATAAAGCCGACGTATAATGCGGCGCGGAGGGAAAAATGAGAGGCGAAATTTTATCGGCAAATTCAAAATCTTTACAGATACGCAAAATAATCCTTTCGATAATTTTTGCTTTATTGACGGTCATATCTTTGTGTATGGCGGGTTGTAAACAAGAATCGGGTAATAAACCCGTTCCGGGGCCTGTCGATCCGATCGATCCGGATATTCCCGACGATCCGGAAAATCCCGAAACCAAAAAAATAGAAATAAACGACGTAAATGCGGTCGTATCGCTTGCAGACGCCGCCGTATCGGAGTATTTTACCGCCTCGACGGAGGCGGAACAGATTGACGCGCTCGGTAAATACGCTTCGATTTCCGACGAAAAAGGCGGAAAGTCCGTAAGATTTTCCTGGAAGGGCAACGGCAGCGTTAAATATACGCTTTATCTGGCGGATAACGAGCGTTTCGAAAACGCGAAAGAATACGTGGCTTCGGGGCTTGAAAACGAACTCTACGTATATAATCTCGTACCTTCTTCCGCTTATTACTGGAAGGTTTGCGGAACGTTCGACGGCGACGAATCCGTAACTTCGCATTTTACGACCGAAAGTATTTCGCTTCGCTGCGTTTTCGTCGACGGGGCGGTAAACACGAGAGATATAGGCGGATACGCTGCCGCAAACGGCTCGGTCAACTACGGCAAAATTTACAGGGGCGGTAATCTCGATTCGATAACGACCGCCGGCGCGGGCGCTTTGAAGGACGACCTGCAAATCAAAACCGAAATAGATTTAAGAAAAGACGGGGCTCGTAAAAACGAAAGCCTCGGTTTGTCGTACTATAAATTCGACGCGGGCAGTTATACCGATATACTCGATCTTGCCGCGTGGAACGCTTTGCCGGCGGCGGCGCGCAGAGAGTTTAACGCAAAATATTCCGCCGGAATAAAAAATATATTCGAAATTCTTGCAAACGAAGAGAATTATCCCGTTTATATTCATTGCGATAACGGCGCGGACGAAACGGGTACGGTCGCGTTTTTAATCAACGCGCTTTTAGGCGTAAGCGAGAGCGACCTTATAAGAGATTTCGAACTTTCGAGTTTTTCTGCCGCCGCGGGCGCGAGATACAGAAGCGCGCTTAACGCGGACAAAACGGGCTTCGCGGATTCGGGAGTAATGAAAAACGATACAACCGCGTTCGTGGCGTTCGGCGCGACGATCGACGCGTTGAAAACCGCTTACGGCGCGACCGATAAATCGTTGGCGTACGCCGTAGAAAATTATCTTACGGATTACGTCGGAGTAAATCATACCGACGTCGAAAAAATAAAGAAAATCATGCTTTCGTCGTATATGCCGAGCGACGTAATTTATCTCGACGGCGAAAGACAGGTTATAGAAGTTTCAAAGACCGATAACGAAATCAACCTCGGCGACACCGCCTACGAGACTGTCGAAGGGGTTTATCTCGGCGGAAATAAAATCGGCGATTCGATTTCTTTAATCGACGGCGCGAATTTGTCGGAAGTTTACGGCGAAAGAGAATTGACGGTTGCTCTGAATACCGAAAACGGGCGAAAAATCGTTAAAGTTCCGGTTTTCGTCGTAACTAAATATATCAGCAACGCCGAAGACCTTACGACGTCGCTGAGGATAAGCAACAACGGAAATTTCGGATATTACGAATTAAAAAGCGATATAACGCTCGATTCGCTTTCGAACAGCGAGGCAGGAGTCGCGTTCGACGGGTCAAACGGTTTCCGAGGGATTTTCGAAGGTAAAGGACATACTATAACGTCGGTTCTCGGCGATCACGGTTTATTCGGGTTTGTAGGAAACGGCGCGATTATAAGAAACGTGAAGTTCGATATAAGCGGAAACGTAAACGTTATGAATAAGACGATTATCGCCGATTACGTTCTGGGCGCGCGTATCGAAAACGTAACGATAAACGTGGCGACGGAATCTGCGGAATTCGGAGCGGACGCGGGGCTCGTAACGTCTGCCGCTTTTAACGGCAATACGGTTACGGGGCTTATAGTGAACGCGAAAAAGGCTGCTGTAAATTCATTGTTCGGCGGCGGGGAATATTTATTCGATAAAAACGAATTCGATTCCTGTTTCGTAAACGTTAAAAATATTAAAGAACTCGCGAGAAATTACGTAAACGGCAATTACGTTTCCGTTTATCTCGAAGACGCGTCCGGATTCGGCGGCGAAATAACCGACGTGATCGATATTTCCGTAGCGGACGCAATCAACGTAAAAGGCGCGAATATCGAATTGAACGTCGGAGAGCGTTTTGCGAATACGAACGTTACGAAAGTCGTTTGCAACGGTATTGAAATAAAAGAACGTAAATTCGAGAACGGCATATTGTATCTGTTCAACGATTTTGCGGTCTTCGGCGAAAATCTCGGTAAAACCGTCGTATACGTAACGTTCGAAGCGGACAACGGTATTATCGTCGAAACGAAAATCGGCGTGGTGGCGTTTACCGATTCCGAAGAAGTCGAATTTGACGAAACGCAGGAAATATTCATTAACAGAGCCGAAAACTCGATCGATCTGAAAAATTACGCTGGTTCGACCGTCTATTCGATTTCCGTCGCCGGGTATTATCTCGGAAACGACGTAAATTCTTTGGATATAGGCGTCGGACTCAAGGAAAATAAAACGCTGCACGGACGGCAGATAATGAGCGTTCTTCTCGGTAACGACGGCGGATATTATACGGTTTATATTCCCGTAACGGTCGTTACGGCGGAAATAAGCGATATATCGCAGTTGAACACCATAATGGCGAGCGACAGTGCGGAGTATGCGATTCACGGATATTATAAACTCGTTGCCGACGTCGGCAAGTCGTCGGATAACCTTAATAACGGTAACGACGTCAATTGGGAGAACGACGACGGACTCTACGGTTTCCGCGGCACGCTGGACGGTAACGGTCATTCGATAACGGCTACGGTTCTTCAAAAAGGTACGTTCGGAATCGTCGGCAGCGGCGCGGTGATAAAAAATCTTACGATAAACGCGTACGGTTTCGCCAACGGCAGAACGGTTCTGGCAAGGTCGATAAGGAGCGCTACGTTCGAAAACGTAACCATAAACATAGAAAGCGGAGAATCGACCTCTTACCTTACCGAAGGCGGAGTCATAACCGCGCTTATGAGCCATTCGACGCTTTATAAAAACGTAACGATAAATTCGAAGGGCGCGGTGGACACCTTGTTCGGGTGCAATTACTGGCACTACGATAAGAGAAAGGCGAACACGTTTGAAAACGTCAACGTCAACGTAAAATCGATAGGCGGGCTTTCCTGTCTGCGCGCGAACGTGGCGGAGGCG
>FR898442.1:15138-18514 GCA_000437515.1 Acidiphilium sp. CAG:727
CGACGGGGGCGGAGTCGCTCGATCCGATAGACGGAGTAGAGGGCATAACCGTTTCGCTCGTCCGCGTAGTGAACGACGATAACAACGTGTACCTTATAGGCGGAAACGGCGCGGAATTGTCGCTCGGCGAAGGAAACGCAGACGTAACCGAAATTTCTTCGGTAAAACTCGGCGACAGGGATGTAGAATTTGATTTCGCAGACGGAAAATTTACCTTAATCGAAAGATTGACCGTCGACGACGCGGGCGCAAAGACGTTTACCGTTTACGGGTTTGCGGGCGATAAAAAAGTTATAATCTATCTTTCGGTAACGGTTTCGTTGCCTGCCGAAGAGGTTATTCTTGACGGTACGAGAGAAGTCGTTCTTTCCGACGCGACGCAGTACGCCGTAGACTTAGGCGAATACGCCGACGGAAACGTGATCAACGCTACGTTTGCGGGCGCAGACGCGACGTACGCGAACGGCAAACTGACTTTGACCGCCTCGTTTAAGACCGACACGCAAAAACACGGAAATCAGACTTTGGTCGTAACGCTTGAAAAAGGCGGAAAATATTACGCCGTGAACGTAAAAGTTCTCGTCGTAACCAAAGAAATAACTAATCTCGATGAATTGAAAGAAGCGGTTTCTCATATAAGTCAACAATCCAAGTTCGGTTACTATAGATTGAAAAACGATATCAGTCAGGCGTGGATAAACGACGGTAACAATGCGGATATCAATAACGGCAACGGAGATAACGGTTTCCGCGGCACGTTGGACGGCAATAATTGCTCGATTACGGGAACATTCGGTCCGAGCGGTATGATAGGAACTATCGGCAGAGGCGCGATTATTAAAAACGTAACGATTACGCAAAGCGAATATATCGCGACGAGAAATCTTTTCGGCGGAAGTATGACGGGGGCGACTCTCGAAAACGTAGTTATCAACGTTAAGGGAAAAGGCACGACCGCGTTACCCGTCAACAACGACGGTTCTAAGGCGTGGGGCGGACTTCTGACGGGTAAATACGCGCAATCGAACGTATTCAGAAAAGTTACCATTAACGCAGGAAGCACCGACGTCGATACGATATTCGGAAGCGGCGCGTATTTCGGTTCTTCAACGGGCAACACGTTCGAAAAATGTACAATAACCGCAAAATCGTTGTTGGCTCTTGCGTACGACAATTATGAAACGGCTGTACCTTATAAGGGCGTAAGCGGGCTTACCGTAACGATTGGTTAAATGACAGGGGATATATCGCGAAAGCGGTTAAAGCGGTTATAAATAATATATTTAAGGAGTTAATGATGAAAAAGAAGTTGGCAATTGTTTCGTTGATCGTTTTGTCCGTATTTTCGCTTTTCATCGCCGGTTGTTCGAAAAAGACGGAAAAATACACCGTTACTTTCGATTCGGACGGCGGAACGGAAATAGCAAGCGTTCAGGTCGAAAAGGGTAAGAAAATTACGAAACCGGAAGATCCCTCGAAAGAGCATTACGTTTTCGGCGGTTGGTATCTTGAAGATACCGAGTGGGTATTCGAAAGCGACACGGTTACGAAGAATACGGCGTTGACCGCCAAGTGGACGCCCGAAGTTTATTCGGTAACGCTCAAAAATTACGACGGAACGGTACTCGCGACCGAAAACGTAAGTTACGGTTCGCTTCCGCAATATTCCGCCACGCCCGAAAAACCGAGCGACGCGCAATATACTTACGCGTTCTCGAAATGGGTAGACGAAGCGGGTAACGATGTAAGCCTTTCGAATATCGATAAAAACGTTACTTTGACCGCGACGTTCACTTCGACTTTAAGAAGTTACAAGATAATTTTCAAGAACGGCGAACAAGTTCTGAAAGAAGACGACGTAAATTACGGAACTCTTCCCGCCGCGCCGACGGAAACGCCGACGAAAGAAGCCGACGCTCAATATACCTATACCTTCAAGGGTTGGGATAAAGAAATAGCCGAAGTTAAAGGCGAAGCGACGTATAACGCCGAATTCGATTCGACTTTAAGAAGTTATAAAATCACTTTCAAGAACGGCGAGCAGGTTCTGAAAGAAGAAACCGTAAATTACGGAACTCTTCCCACGCCTCCTGCGGATATGCCGACGAAAGAGGCGGACGCTCAATATACCTATACTTTCAAGGGTTGGGATAAGACTGTTGAAAAAGTTACGGGCGAAGCGACGTATAACGCCGAATTTAATTCGACTTTAAGAAGTTATAAAATCACTTTCAAGAACGGCGAGCAGGTTCTGAAAGAAGAAACCGTAAATTACGGAACTATGCCCGCCGCCCCCGAAACGAATCCGACCAAAGGATACGATTCCGAAAATCACTACTCGTTCAAGGGTTGGGATAAAGAAATAGCAGAAGTTACGGGCGAAGCGGTTTATAACGCGCAATTCAACGCCGAAAAACACGTTTACACCGTAGACGATTCCGACGAAACGACGGATTATATCGTCTGTTCTTGCGGATATAAAGACGAAACCTACGCTTACGATAAGAGGGTAACTTCGAATCGTAAAGAGTTGCCGGTTGACGGAACGGGGCTTTCTCTTACCGTCGATGGCGCGACTTTCGCTTCGGTTGAAAAAATGACGATTAACGGGGTAGACGTAAGCGGAGAAATTACTTCTTTCGTTATTCCCGACGCCGTAAAGAGCGATAAAGAACGCCACGGTTTACAAGACGTAATTCTTACCGTTAAAGACCAACTCGGATATTCTCACACGCTGAAAGTTCCCGTAACGCTTATAACCAAAGAAATCGCGACTCTCGGCGATCTTAACGCCGCGCTTAAAGGCGAAGGCGACGAGTACACGATTTTCGGTTATTATAAGTTGACCGAAAATATAGGCTCGGAAAATTATGACGGTATACAAAACGGCAACAGCCCTGTAAAGTGGCAGAACGCCGGAGGTTTATACGGCTTCCGCGGTACTTTCGACGGTAACAATCACAGCATTTCGGCTATTATTTACAGTAACGGTGTTTTCGGGATAATCGGTAAAGGCGCGTGCATTAAAGATTTGACCGTAAACGCTTATCAGTACGTTAACGGCAGAACGACTTTGGCACGTTCGATCACCGAAGCGACTCTTGAAAACGTAGAGATCAACGTTAAGAGCGGTTCGAGCAATTCATACTACGCGGAAGGCGGCGTAATTACCGCTTTGCTCAGCCATTCGTCAAAGTATATAGGCGTAAAAGTAAACGCGACTACCGATCTCGATACGCTTTTCGGTTTCTCTTATTGGAGTTACGATCCGAAGAAAGCGAACACGTTTGAAAATTGCGAAGTAAACGCAAAATCTATCGGTGGCATTATCTGTATAACCGCTGCCGATAAGATTCCCAATCCGATAGTGTCGGTT
>FR898442.1:18532-23372 GCA_000437515.1 Acidiphilium sp. CAG:727
TGGCGGGCGTCGAAGGGCTTTCCGTTACGTTCCTTAAAGACGCCGTTACGGCTGACGATATGACTATCGGTCAGGCGGCGGAAATCGATACCGGACTTTCCGAAATAACTTCTATTACTCTCAACGGCGAAGAATTTACTTCGTACGCGTTCGCAAACGGAACGCTTACCATAAACGCCGACGCGTTCAATGCGTTCGAAGCGGGTAAGAAGACGTTCAAAATAGTAGGCAAAAACGCAGACGGCATAACGATTAAATTCGATTTGGTTATAACCGTTAAACTCGTTACCACAGCCGTTACGGCGGGGGACGGGGGGGAAGTTCTTTTCGACCCTGCGGGAGATAGTTCTTTCCGACGCTGCGGAATACGCCGTAAGCCTTGGCGACTATGCCGACGGCGCGGTGATAAACGCGATATTAGCCGACGAAAACGTAACTTACGCGAACGGAAAACTGACTTTGACCGACGCGTTTAAGAATAACGCTCAAAAGCACGGCAATCAGACGCTCGTCGTAACCGTTGAAAAAGGCGGTACTTACTATGCGGTAAGCGTAAAAATCCTCGTTATAACTAAAGAAATCACGACAATAGATGAATTGACAGCGGCTCTTACGCCGACTGCAAATGATGCTGTTTACGGATATTACAGATTAAAAACAGATTTGTCTTACTCCGGTTGGTATACGGTTGGTTATGCCAAGAGTTGGACGGCGCCGCAAAGGAGCAATAAAAATTTAGGTTTCCGCGGAACTTTCGACGGGAATGGCAAGAAGATTACGTCGTGGTTCTATCAGGACGGCTTATTCGGAGTCGTCGGCAGCGGCGCTGTAATTAAAAATCTTACGATTGACGTTAAACAATACGGCAATAACGGTAATCTTAATTTAACGCTCGGATATTCCATGATGGAAGCGACTTTGGATACGGTAACGATCAACGTACTTTCGGGCGGCGCAACGAGCATTCCCACAAACGCAGCATTCGGGCTTTTGACTTGTTTGGGCGCGTATGGTAACACGTTGAAAAACGTGAACATTAACGCTGACGGACTCGGAATAGATACGTTGTTCGGAACGGGATGTTGGTTTACTTATCCGACGGATTATGCGGCTAATACGTTTGAAAATTGTACGATAACCGCACAATCTCTTATAGGTCTTGCTTGTACGGATAACGCCAATAAGACAGTTATCCCATATACGGGCGTAAGCGGGCTTACCGTTAATATTCCGGCGTGATTGTCGACCGATAACGAAATATGAAATCCGGCGGACGAAATTCGTTCCGTCCGCCGATTAAAATATTCAAGGAGCAAAAAATGAAAAACAAATTACTTAAAAGAACAATGTGCGCCGCTATGGCGTTGTGCGTATCCGCCGCGGCTATTTCCTGCGGGAATAAAAGCAACAACGGCGGCATAGGCGACAACCCGGGCGGAACGAAGAAAACCGAAATAAGTTTTCTTCACTACGACGGTACCGCTACCAGAAACGGGGCTATAAAATGGCTTGAAGACGCAGCGCAGAGATTTGCCAAAGAAAAAGAAAACGAAGAGTACGAGAGCGGCAAAAAAGGCGTTAAAGTCAGAGTTTCGACGAGCAAATTGATACCTTACGCCACGCTCGGCTCGGACGGTAACGATATTTACCTTGACGAAGCCAAGGCGGATATGTACAGATATTCCGCGTCGAACAATCTTTTGCAACTCGACGAAGTTATCGATCACATCAAAAACGACGAAGGACTGACTATCGACCCCGACGGAGAAAAAAGATTACTCGGCGCCGAAAGTTCCGACGGCGTCCGTCATTATTACGGACTTCCTCAATACGAGTGGTTTAACAGTCTTACTTACGACGTAGATTATTTCAATCAGGAAGGTTTCTATTTCGCCAAGGAAGGAGCGACCGAATCCGAGTATAAGGAATTCAACGGTAAGATGTTCGGAACGTCGAGATTCGTAAAAGCGGGCGTATCTCCCGATAAAATGCAGAAATCGTGTGGTCCCGACGGCGAATACGGTACTATCGACGACGGTTTACCGTCTTCTCTGGAAGAACTTGCCAAACTTTGCGAATATATAAAGTCCAAAGGCGGCGCCCCCTTCCTCATTCCCGGCGACGGCTCGGTTTATTCTTTCCACATGACGCAGGCTCTCTGGGCGGCTCTCGAAGGCGCGGACACGATGAAGAGCATAACGGCAAACTTCTCGAAGAACCCCGTAACCGTGGTTAAAGGTTTCAAAAAAGGCCAATATTTATTCGGCGATAATAAAATTCAGGTACCCGAAACCGAAGAAGTGGTTCTCGATAACACCAACGGTTATAAAATGTACGATATGGCTTCGAGATATTACGCGCTTGCGTTTATGCAACTTGCCGTAGACAATACGTGGTTCCATTCCGACAGTTTAGACACGAGTACGACCGCGGATACCGTACAGGCTACTTTAATCGCGCCCAGCGGCACGAGAGCGGCTATGTATATAGACGGTACTTATTGGTATCACGAAGCGAAACTCAGCAGTCTTGCTCCGTTCGAACTCTGGGAAATGACCAACCCCGGTAAACCCCGCAAACTCAGTTTCATGAATTTGCCGACTCAACTTACGGGTTCGGTCAAAGAAGGCGAAGGCAAGAAGAACACGATACTTAACGTAGGTTCGTCTTATATTTTCGTAAACAAGCGCGTAGAGGAAAACGCCGGCAGAAAGAGAGCGGTTCTCGACTTCCTTAAATTCCTTTACACCGAAAAAGAACTTGCCGCGTTTACCGAATATCTCGGTATGACCATTCCCATAAACTATAAATACGACAAGACCAAACTCGGCGATTATTATTATACGAGCCTTGCCGAAATTAAAGAGAACTCCAACGTAATAACTACCGCGTCGGATAATCCTATTCAGTATAAAAACCTGTCTAACTTCCTTCTCGGCTTCGGCGGCGCGCTTAACTATTTCGATCTGAACGGCGAAACTCACATGGAAGGTTATTTCGACGCGTATAAGAAAGGAATTACCGCAAAAGACATATTTAACGGTTCCGGGCTCAGAGAAGGAACGTGGAAGACTTTACTCAAAAACGCGGGCGTGAGCGCGTAAACGATTTACGCAAGTCAAAAATTTCCGGCGATGCCGCCGACGGCCTCCGAAAGGCAGCCGCCCACGGGGGGGCGAAAGGCAGCCGTCGACGGCGGAGCGTTAAGAGGTATAATCGGTATGATAAACGTGAAAACGGGCAAGAGAATCGTTATCGAAAATAAGCGGAAAGCAATTTTTTCGCTCGTTATGCTGGCGGTTCCGATCGCGCATTTTTTGGTTTTTTACCTGTATATAAATTTAAGTTCGTTTTCTTTGGCGTTCAAAAAATACGAACTCAGGGAAGGCGTCGGGCTTGTGTCGAGTTTTGCAAAATTAGACAACTTCAAAGACGCCTGTCGTATACTTTTCGGAGCAGGCGGGTGGAGCAAAATTAAAAATTCGCTTATATTCGAATCGGTAAATTTGTTTTTGGTTACGCCGCTTACCCTTATTTTCGCTTTTTATATTTATAAAAGGGCATTTATGGGTAAGTTCTTCAAGGTTATGCTGTTTATGCCGTATATCCTTTCGGAGATAATAGTCGCAACGATATATAAGTATATGACGAATAACGTCATACCCTATATTTTCGAACAATGGTTCGGTATGAAAATTCCGCAATTACTTGCGGACTCCAAAACGCAGATGGTTACCGCAATCGTTTTCAATATGATAATGTGGCTCGGCATAAACAGCCTTATCTATTCGAGCGCGATGGAAGAAGTAAACGTTTCTATGTCCGAAGCGGCGCAACTCGACGGCGCGAACGTGGCGCAGGAATTCGTTTACGTTACGATACCTACCATATTCCCGACGATAGTAACTTTGTTCATCGTCGCTCTGGCTGCGGTGTTTACGGATCAGTTCAGAATGCTTTCGTTGTTCTATTATCTGCCCGGCGAGCTCGATAATATGGGCTTCTATCTCTTCATGCAGGCGAGCAGAACGGACGTTATACCTACCGCAACGGCAGATCTGACTTACGGAGGGTTATCCGCTATGGGGCTTTTGCTTTCTTTCGTGGTTATCCCCGTAACGCTGGTAACCAGACATCTTCTGAACAAATACGGACCGAGGGCGGATTGATATGAAAAAAAGACAGGAAAGAAATACGGTTACGACCGTAATACTCGTAATCGTGTTTACGGTGCTTATAATTTATTCTTTGTCGGTAATCCTTTCGCTGATCTGGGGCGTTCTTACCTCGCTTAAAAGTTGGTATGATTTCGAGGGACGAATTCCGGGAGCGGGCAAAAACTATCTCGGATTTCCCAATCTCGACAAATCTCTCGTCAGTCCGAACGGAAAACTCATCATGCACAGTCGCAGAGAATTCTTCGAATTGTTTAACTATCAGACGGTTGTAAAGAATTTTAAGATGAGTAAAACCACCGAGTATTATGCGAGCGGTTCGTTGGCTAAAATTTCTCACTCGACTAAAGTATGGTTCGGCAACGCCGAAAACGGCGCGACGTTTATCGATATTCTTCTCAATACCTTGCTGTACACTATCGGCGGCGCGGGAATAATGTGTTTTATGCCTGCGTTGACCGCCTATATAACCGCAAAATACGATTACGTATGGTGTAAAGCGTTGCATATTATCAACATAGTCATAATGTGTATACCTATCGTAGGAAGATATCCGACCGAACTGACGTTTTTGAGAAACAGCGGATTATACGATACGATGCTGGGTAACTACGTTCAGAAAATGACCGGCGGGGGTAAGTGTTATTTCGTTTATTACGCCTTTT
>FR898442.1:23423-33777 GCA_000437515.1 Acidiphilium sp. CAG:727
CAGAGACGCGGCTTCGATAGACGGCGCTTCGGAATTTGCTATTACGTTCAGAATTTATTTCCCGCTGGCGCAAAAGATGATACTTACGGTATTTCTGATACAGTTCGTAAATCTGTGGAACGATTATCAGACTTTGTATCTGTATCTTCCGTCTTATCCCACGCTTGCGTATTCGGTATTCTATCTCGTCATCGAAGCGTCTAACAGTCAATTAAAGACTATACCGATGACAATGGCGGCGTGTATGCTTCTCGCCGTACCGATACTCGTATTATTTATCATATTCAAAGACAAACTTATGGGCAGTATATCGCTCGGCGGTATCAAGGAATAAGGAGTAAAATGGTGAAAACAAAAAAAGTTAAAATTTTATCGGCTTTACTCGTCGCCGTAACGGCTTCGCTTGCGATTGCGTTTTTATCCGGATTCGGTAAAGACAAAAGAGTTTACGCCGCCGAATTGTCGGTGGAGGGTATAAAAACCGATTATCTTTACAACGATTCGCTTGCCGTACCTAAAGCGGCTACGGTAATAATAGACGGCGAAGAATACGCTTCGGATTCGTTTTACGTGGTATTGCCCGACGGCAATCGTATCTCATCCGACAGACTCGTTCTGAACAAATGCGGAAAGTACTCCGTCGTGTACGAAAAGAAACTCGGCGGCAAATATTACAGCGCGTCGAAAGAGTTTTCGGTTAAAAAGAAAATTTTCGAGTTGACTTCGGGAAGCGACAGCGTGAATTACGCGACGCTTAACGGTCATTTCAACGCGATGGGTTACACGAAGGGGCTGAAAATAGGTTTAGCCGAAAGCGACGTTTTCGCGCTCAATAAACCTTTTAATATATACGAAAACAATCTGGTCGATCTCATTTCGTTCAACTGTATGCAAAACGATCCGATCGTCTGCAATTTTATAACGCTTAGGCTTACCGATTGTTACGATCCGTCGATATATATGGATATAATGTATAAATGTACCAAGTGGACCGAAACGGCTATCGTGGCGGGTACTTGCGGCGGAAAGACCGTCGGACTTTCTCTGGATCAGACGGGAAATATCAAGGTCGACGATAAGTCTTATGCGATTGCCGCAAACGGTACGAGCGTTTACGGAAACAATCCGGGTAACGGCAATTATTCGAATTTAAGTTATTATCTCGATACTTCCGACCGTGATAAAATCAAAGTTTACGTCCGCGTAGGCGACGGTATCGCCGATTCTCTCGTAGCGGAGATAAACAACGACAAAGTATATCAATATTCGTTCAAGGGTTTTACCGACGGAAACGTATTTTTATCGCTCCGGGCGTCGTCGCTCGTAGGCGTTACGGAAGCCCCCGTCGAACTTGCCAAAATAGGCGATATATCGGGCGAAGACTTTCTTACCAAAGATTTTTACGACGACGATTTAAGCCCGATTTTCTATCCCGACGATTTCAAAAAAGAATATAAAGTTGCGGTTGGCAAAGAAATAGTCGTTCCGTCCGTCGAAGTTTACGACGATTACGGCATCAGAGGACTTGCCGATTACGTCGTCACTTACGAAAAGAACACCGCGGGCGCGTGCAATATCGGCGTTAAAAACGGCAGATTCGTGCCGACCAAAAAAGGCGCTTATACCGTAGATTACATCGCTTACGACGTGTACGGCAATAAAAACGAATTATCGTTTAACCTGTTCGCTATATCCGCTACGGACGGAATAACCGCCGTCATAGAGCCTGATTCCGACGTTTCGGCGGGCGAAAGACGGAAACTTTCGGATATAGTTAAGATTTCGTCGCTCAACGAAGACGTTCTGAAGACCGAAATCACCGTAACCGAACCGGACGGTAACGTCGTATCCGCCGCATACGATCAATCGTATTTCTTCCATAAAGTCGGAGAATACTCGATTAAATATAAATACTACGATATATTCTACGGTGGAGAAACGGCGGCGACCGTAAACGTTACGGCAAATACCGCGCCGAAATTCGAAAACGATTATCTTTACAGCAATAAATACTATATAAAGAACGCCGAATATTCGCTTTTCGACGTAAAAGCGATGAATTATACCGAAAGCGGAAGCAACGCGGTCGCAACGAAAACTTATGTTTCGTACGACGGCGGCGAATATAAAGAAATCAATCCGAAAAAATTCGTTATCGAAGGTAATTCGACGGTTAAGTTCAAAACGGTATGCTCGGATAACGCCGCCGTCTTTATCGAAAGCGAAGAAAGGAAAATCGTCGACGTCGGATACGGCGTAGACGGGACAGTCGAAATAACGGAATATTTTGCCGGGAATATGACCGCGAAAATAGCGGACAGAGTCCCCGAACTTACCGCCGCGACGTCAGACGCGTATTTCGAATTCGTAAATCCGCTTTCGTTCTCTCAGTTCGGTTTAGGTTACGAAATCCCTCTGATGTCCGACGGAAGACGGCAAAGCGTAAATTCGATGACGATTACGCTTACCGACTATTTCAATCCCGACAACAAATACGAAATCGTACTGAGCGGTAAAAACGGCAGGTACTTCGTAACGCTCGGAGGCGAAACTTATTCCATTACGAACGAGTGGAACGGCGCAAGTCTTTCGGTTAAAATATACGAAAATATCGCGATGGTCGGTTCGAGAAATATCGAAGTTACCAATCCGTTTGAAAACGATCTGTGCTTTATGAGCGTCGGTTTCGACGGCGTAAAAGCGGGATTTAAGTTAAGGGCGGAAGAAATCTGCAATCAGGGACTCAGTACCGTGAGCGATACATCGACGAGAGTAAGCGATGAAGTAGCCCCGCTCGTCTATGCAAAACTGCCTGAAAAAGTCGGTTATCTCGGACAGGAGATAGTCCTTTCAAGACCTTATGCGACGGACGTTTTATCTCCTTCGTCTTACGAAAATCTTTCGGTAACCGTCTATAAAAACGGTAATCCGGTAAAAGACGTAAACGGCAGGGCGTTGAACGGCGTTACCGATTTCGATAACGAAGTCAGGTTCGCGCTCGGTGAATTCGGTAAGTATTCCGTCATATATAACTACACCGACGGCGCGGGAAAAGAATCGACGCCCTTGTTCAGAATCGTTACCGTCGTAGACGTCGAAGCCCCCGTACTCGTTCTGCCCGACGAAGGCAAGACGATCAACGTGAAAGTCGGCGAGGCTTTCGCTCCGGACTTCGAGGCTTCCGATAACGTTACGGACAGCGCGAGACTTAAAGTATATTATATCGTAAAAGACGCCAACCAAAACTTCGTTTCGACGAGTACTGCCGACGTCGTGATTTCCAAAGCCGGCAAATATACGATTATCGTTTACGTGGTAGACCAGGCGGGTAACGGCGTAAGCAAGAGTTATTACGTCAATGCAAAATAAGGAGTGACTATGAAAAAGATTGCCATATTATTGAGCGTTATATTATCGGTTACGACTCTGTTCGTCGCTTGCTCCAAAAGCGGCGCGGACGCAGGCGGAAACGACGTTTCCGCACAAACGGAGTATTCCGGCGAGTTGGCGGTAAATAACGCCGATTTCAAAAAGTTTACCAAAGTTTATAACGAAAACCATTCTTTCTCGTATAAAGACGCGGGTTCGTACATGGTGAGAGGCGGTAAGACTGCGTACAGGGTCGTAATTCCCGAAAACGCAACTTCCGATATAGAATACGCCAAATCCGAATTGTCGAGATTTTTTAAGGAAGCCACGGGTATAGACCTGAGGTTCGTTTCCGATAAAAACCTTACGCATAGCGCGGATAACAGATATATATCCCTCGGCAATACGAATCTTTATAAAAGCCTTAATCGTAACGACGATATAACCGCGCTTAAAAAAGACGGCACCAAAATTTTCACGAAAGATAAAACCGTCTATATAATCGGCGGGGAACAGTCGGGGGTTATTAACGGCGTTTACGATTTTCTGAAAATAAATTTCGGCTTCGAGGCTTTTTACTCCGATTGTTATACGCTTAAAACGAACGTTACCGATCTTAAACTTCTCGATTACGACGTAACCGATATTTCGGATATAGAATATCGTCAGAAAATAGGTTATGCGGCGGGTTCTTCGGATAACGCCGACGGCAAGATGATATCGTACCGTTTAAGAACGCTTGACAGTTACGGCGATCTGCTTCTTCCCATTCACACGGGCGACACGAGAACGACCGAAGTCAAAAACAATCATAACAGTAAGTATTTTCTTCCCGAAGAAAAATGGCTTGCCAAGTACCCCGAATTTTACTCTGGTAACGGGCAACTTTGCTATACCGCGCACGGTAAAGACACTTACGACGTTATGACGACGCTCTGCGCCGAAAAAATCGAGCAGTCTCTTCGCTGGTATCCCGCCGCCGAATATCCGCAATATAAATCCGTTCTTTTAGGACAGATGGATAACGTTGCGATGTGCGGTTGCACGAGTTGTTCTAAGATGAAGAGCGAACACAACGATTCCAACTCCGCCGCGCTTATGAAGTTCATGCACGACGTAGGCAAGAAAGTCAATGCGTGGATGGCTCTCGAAGAAAATGCGGAATATCGCAGAGAAAACTTCAAATATATGTTCTTCGCGTATCTCGATACGTCGCGTCCTCCGTTTACCGAAGACGAAAATGGTAACATCGATATAAAGAAAGATCTGGCGTTTAACGACGACGTGAACGTCGCGCCTTTCTTCGCGCAAAGCCACCTTCATACGGGTGTCGCGTTCAATTCGGATACCAACCTCGAACAAAAAGAGTATATCAGACTCTGGGGTAAGGCATCCCCCGGTACGTGGGCGTGGTCTTACGGCGGATTCTACAACGATTTCTTTACCTTCTGGGATCTGTACAGTTTCTATCCGGACTATTATAAATATCTTACGGCAAACGGTTACTCGCTTACCTTCCCGCAGATTAAAAGTTGTCAGACGGGGGCAGATACGGGATTCAACGTTTTCGCCATCTATATGTATTCCAAGCTGGCGTGGAACAGCGAACTCGACATGCAAACGATTATCGACGATTACTTCGAAGCAATGTACGCCGAAGCGAAAGAGCCGATGCTGGAAATGTTCAACGATTTAAGGTTGTGGTTCGCAAGATGCGTTACGGACTTCCACTGGGAATGGTCTGCGAATATGAACGGAAGTATTTCTGGTACTCTGCAATTCGTTAAGGAGGGAGATCTTTCCACTATGTTCGGTCATCTTGACGACGCGTATGCGAAAATCGAGATGTATAAAAAAGACACGGCAAAATATTCGAGTCTTAAATCGCATATCGACATGGAATGGCTTTTCCCCGCAAAAGTCGCAATTTCGAACGATACGGGTTTGTTTACCGAAAGTCAGGTTTCGGAGATGAAAACGAATTTCAAATCGTACGTAAGGACGCTCGGATTGAGATATATCAAAGAGTTTACCAGTATAGAACCCTTCATTAACAGTTTATAACGAGAGGGAAAACGAAGATGAAAAAATTTATTCTTTTTATAACGATTGCGCTTTCGGCTTTATCGATGGCGTTATGCGTCGGCTGTGCGAGAGGCAACGATTCCGGCGGGAAAAAAGATAATGCGAAAGACTCCGAAAACGGTCGGATTTCGCTGTCCGTCGCGTCCGCGGATATGATATTCGGCGACAAATTGGATATTATATGTTTTTACGGCGGAAACGATACGGTAAAATGGACTTCGTCGGACGAGTCGGTCGCGACCGTAGATAACGACGGTTCGGTTTCCACCGTAGGCGTAGGAGATTGCGAAATTACCGCCAAAGCCGACGGAGGCTCGGCGGCTCGCGCCGCTGTCGTGTCGGCGACTTGCGCCGTTTCCGTATCTATGGGCGATTATCTGCCCGAACTTAAAGTATTGCATATTAAAGACGACGAACTCGTTCTGCGCGTGGGCGATAATTTCGAACCGGAAGTCAAAGTTTTGTTCAACAAAGTTTACTACGATTGCGAAATCGGAATTACAACGTCTAAAGACGGGGTTATCGGATATGCGGACGGGAAAATAGCGGCTAAAACCGAGGGCGAAGTTTCGGTGACCTTTACGGGCGAATGGCAAAACTTTACGGCAGACAGGCTTAATAAGGAAATCAGAATTAAGGTAATCGAAAACGTAGAATACAATAACAAAATCGTCATAGACGACAACGCCGTCGATTCGTCGGCGGTGGAAATATCCGTAGTTGCCGAATGGCAGGGCGAAACTTATCCTAGCGTAGCCGAAGTCGATTCGTCGGTAACGATCAACGGAAGCGATTACGCCTGCGAATTTACCGCCGAAAACGAAGATTTGTTGAATCTCGAAAAGATTGCGGACGGTAAAGTCAAGATCGTCGCGAACGGTATAGGCGATACGTTTTTGACGGCGAAATACGTCGGCGAAAACGGAAGAGTTTACGAAACGAAAATTGCGGTAACGGTATATTGCCCCACGGCGGTTTACGACGGACAACTTGATTTTTGCGCGTCGAAACCCATAGACGTGGCGAGCGTTTTCGGAACTCAGTACGCCAGAATTTTATCGGTAACGCAGGGTAACAAAACGTTGAAATCGGAGATGAACTATATCGAAGGCGTAAAGATTGCCGGCGACGAAACCGAACCGATGACGATTTTAACCAACGTCGGAGGATACGTGTTCGAGAACGTTTTCGGCTACGACGTCGAACTTACGAAAGATAATATTTTCGAAACTCTTCTTCTCGGCAGGGGCGACCTTATAAAAAAAGGATATTATATTCTCAATTCGGATATAACCGAAGCGATCGACTTTACTTCACAGGCAAAATGCGCATATAAAGACGGCGACGCGGGCAATACTTATTTTTGCGGAACGTTTGACGGAAGAGGTCATATTTTCAGCGCGAAAGTCGGCGAAAACGGAGTGTTCGGCGGATTGTTCAACGGTGCGGTAATCAAAAACACCGAGTTTATATTTGAATTTTCCGACAAGTCGTCTTCTTGCGGGTTGGCGAGCAACGAAGCGACGTTCAATCATCAGAAAGGGGCGGTTAAGTTGAACAATATAGCCGTCAAAACGAAGAATTATTATCTTAACTCTTACGCGCTTTTCGCATATTGCAACTTCAATCTCGAAATGCAGGACGTATACGTCAACATAAGCGGAACGGAAAAATTACCCGATTACACGGGTGTAACGACCGAAATGGCGGCGTTATTCCATTACGACCTTACGGCTACGATGGCGTCCAACGACGGTAAGTTTAAGGGAGGCTTCAGAAATATTTTCGTCGTAACGGGTAAGTTTATGCCTATGGCGTGCAGTAAATGGAGGTATAGCGGTTATACGTACGTATCTTACGCCAAAAACGACGAAGCGCATCTCGGCAATTTCAAACCCACGGGATACGATCATCTTTACACTTATTGCCACGTCGTGGCAGACGAAGATAACGATCCGCAAACGCTTGCATACTACGGAACGCTGCTGTACGGTGGATCTGCGCCTCGTCCGTTCGCATGGATTTTCAAAGCCCGCGCGGATATAACCGACGGCGGCATAGAAAGATACGACACCGCTTTCGAATTATCGAAAAAAACGGATAAAATCGGTGACTGGAACGTAACGTAACGAATAATGAAAAATAAAACCGTAATAAAAATACGCTCCCGGGTAAACGGGAGCGTAAAACTCGAAATCAAAAGCGAAAAAGAGATTTCAAAGGTGAAATTCGCCGTAATTAAAGACGGCGATTTTCGCTTACTTATCGAAAGCGAAGTAAATTCCGCAGCCGTTTTTACGGGCGAAAGTAAAGTGGAAAATCCGAGGTTGTGGAGCATATCCTCGCCCGAACTTTACGAATATACGACCGAAGTCGTGTACGCGGACGGCGAAAAAGAAACTTTAACGGGCAAATTCGGTTTCCGCGAAATAAGTACGGACTCCAAAAATATTCTGCTTAACGGAAAGCCGCTGTACGTACGCGGATTTATCCGCGGGGCAAAGGCGCACGACCACGCAAACCTTTCGGGATTGCCGCTTAAAGAATTTTACGCCAAAAACCTTAAAGAAGCCAAAAAATTCGGTTTTAACTTCGTAAGGTTTCACTCCGTCGTACCCGAAGAAGAGTTGTTTCAGGCAGCCGACGAAGCGGGAATACTTGTACACGTCGAACTCCGCCCGCCGCACGATATTTACAATAACCTCGAAGAGATGGTAACAACGGGCAGAGCGATCGTTCCCGAAGAATTTCTCGAAGAAACCGTAGATAAATACTTCAATCATCCGTCGTTGTGCGTGTATTGCGTGGGTAACGAGATAAAAAAGGCTTGCGCGGACGATATACGCAAAGTAAAAGAAAAACTCGCCGAACTCGACGGAACGAGGCTGTTTCTCGATACGTGCGCCTGGGGCAAAAACAATCGCCCCTACGCGGATATGGACGTACAGCATTTAAGTTATTATTTTCCGTTCGGAAAGCACGCGGGTATGTACGACGATACCGAAAATCTTCTTGCGGCGAATACGGACGAAGACGAGCCTATGAAGACGGAGAGCGACGGCTGCGAAATCGTAAGAGATTTGTATTTCAACGTTCCGCTTATCGCGCACGAAGTGTGCCATTATACGGCTTTAAGGGATTTCTACGCGCTTAAAGAAAAGTTTATTAAAAGCGGCGCGCCTATGCCGTGGTGGATAGACGAAGAGATAAAACTCGTCGAAGAAAAGGGATATAAAGAATCGTTCGGCGAAATGTTCGCGGCAAGCAAGCATTTTCAGTTTATCTGCTGGAAAACGGCTTACGAAGAAATGCGTAAAAGTCCGATATTGGGCGGGTTTCACTTTCTGCAATTTGCGGATACCGACGCGTACGAAAACTCCAACGGGGTTGTCGATTGTTTCGACGACGAAACCTGCGTAAAACCAGAAGAATTTTTGAAATTCAACGGCGATAGAGTGATTATCGCAGATTTGGGCAAGAGAAACCGTTATTGCTCGGAAGAGATAACCGTGCCCGTATATCTGTCCAATCTCGGCGAAGACGATGTAAAAAAGGCGGATTTGTATATATCCGTCGAAAAGGACGGAAAGAGTTACGTCGGCTGTTCGATGAAAAATCTCGACGTTACGCGGAAAGGCGCGTATAGACTCTGCAAAACGAGAATAACGCTCCCGAACGAAAGCGGGGTATACGCGTTAAAAATAAAACTCGTCGCGAAAAACGAACTTTATTGCGAAAACGAATGGACGATATGGTTGTACGATAAAAACGAAAATAAAGAAACGTACGCTGATTTCGTGTCTTACGACGACGGCAGCGTCGTTATAACCGACGATATGAAGACTGCTTTTTGCGCTTTGGAAAACGGGAAAAGAGTATGCCTCGTATATCGCTCGGAATGGACGCGACACCGCCGTAATCCCGGTATGAAAAATCCCGAGTATGCGTTTAAGGCGAGTTGGAATCGCTTTAAGCCCGTCATATGGGACAGAGGAACGAATTTCGGCGGGCTTAACGATAAAAAGACTCTTAATAAATACGGTTTTCCGTGCGAAGATTATTACGATTTCAACTATTGCGAAATAAGCGAAGACTGCGATAAAATCGTACTCGACGATTTCCCGGTAAAGGTTAAGAAGTTGGTAAGCGGTATAGATAAGAGTTCGCGCGACAGATTCGACGCTTATAAAGACGCATATAATCTGCCCGAACTTATGCCGGACAGAACGCTCCGCGATTTCGGATATATGTTCGAACTCAAAGCGGGAAAAGGCAGATTGCTCGTGTGCGGGTTTAACCTGACGGGGATAGACGAAAACGAACCGTCGGCTACGGCAACTGCAAGGTTTATAAAAAACTATATAAATAGCGACGATTTCAATCCCGAAAACGAAATTCCGCTCGAAGAATTAAAGGCTTACGCCAAGCGTTGCGCGAAAGAGCCCGTAAGAGAGCGTACGATGACTCAATTCTGGCAACTCGACGACGAGCCGGTAGAAAGCCCCGAATTCTGGCGCGAAGCGAAAGAATATCTTAAATAACTTAAAACTTTTGCCTCGTCGCCGAAATAAGCGACTGTACGATGAGAAAATTATTGCGGACGCTTTGCGGTTTTCGCAGAAAGGAATGTTAAAAATATGAGTAAAAGTCGAAAAGAGTTGAAAAAACTTATATCCGGAATGAGTCTTGAAGAAAAGGCGTTGCAATTAACGCAGTTTCCCTCATATGAACTGGACGACAATCAGGAAAAGATCGTGACGGGCTTCAGCCGTTTAGGCAGTGTAGAACGCGAGTCGTTGTGGCATATCGGTACGATCTTAAACGCTCCGAACGCCGAAGCGGTTCAATCTATCCGTAAAAAGCGTAAGGAAAAGGGGATTGACGATCCTCTTCCGTCAAT
>FR898442.1:33888-38485 GCA_000437515.1 Acidiphilium sp. CAG:727
AAGATTGCGCGGAACTTGCCGCAACCGAAGCGAAATACGACGGTATAGACGTTACCTTTTCGCCCATGGTAGATTTAGTTCGCGACGCGCGTTGGGGCAGAGTTATGGAAAGCGGCGGCGAAGATCCGTATTGGGGCGGAGAAGTCGGCAAAGCGACGATCCGCGGTTATCACAAGGGCGGAATTGCCTGTTGCGTGAAGCACTTTGCAGGTTACGGAGCCGCCGAGGCGGGGAAAGAATATAATACGACCGATATTTCCGACCGGAATCTGCGCGAATATTATTTGCGCCCGTATAGGGAGTGCCTTAAAGAGAACCCCGAAATGTTCATGAGTTCGTTTAACCTCTTAAACGGCAAGCCGATTTTGGGGCATAAGGACATTATGGTCGATATGCTTCGTAAAGAATGGGGCTTCGACGGCGTTGTTATTTCCGATTATAGTTCGGTCGAAGAACTGTACGAACACGGTTATTGCGCTACCGGCGAGGACTGCGCGCGCGTTTCCATAGAAAGCGGACTCGATATCGAAATGGGTTCGTCCGTTTATGCGGGGCTTTTGCCGAAACTCGTTCGGGAAGGCGTTATATCTGAAGAAAAACTCGACGAGTCGGTTTTGCGTGTTCTTGAACTGAAAAATAAACTCGGTATGTACAAAAATCCCGACAGATACGCCGATACTAAGAAAAGAGACGAAATTACGCTTTCGGAAAGCGCGAGAGATTTGGCGAGAAAAGCAGCGGAAGAGAGTTGCGTTTTGTTGAAAAACAACGGAATACTTCCCCTAAGGGAAAACGCGAAAGTTGCGTTTGTAGGTCCTTTTGTCGAGGAACGCGAAATTATAGGCAACTGGTCGAAAAAAGCGCGTATGGAAGATACCGTAAGCGTTAAAGAAGGCGTTGAAAAACTCTTAAAACACGCCGTACCGTGTGCGCGCGGTTGCTCGTGGAAGTTGTTCGATATTGACGAAAGCGGGTTTGAAGAGGCGGAAAAGGTGTGCAAAGACGCAGATTTTATAGTGGCATGCGTCGGCGAGCATATGTTGAATTCGGGCGAAGCTCATTCGCGCACGGATATCCGTATCCCCGGAATTCAGCGTAAGTTCATCGCCCGCCTTCATAAATTGAACAAGCCGCTTGCGCTCGTCGTGTTCGGCGGCAGACCGCTTGCGCTCAGCGACGTCGAGAAACTTGCCGACGCGATTTTATACGTCTGGCAACCGGGCACCGAAGGCGGCAACGCTATTGCAAATCTCATATACGGTAAAGTCAACCCTTGCGGAAAAACGGTTATGAGTTTTCCGCGCTCTGTGGGGCAGTGTCCGATTTATTACAATCATTTTTCGACGGCAAGACCGAAACGGAAAGACGTTCCGTCGTTTTATAGCGACGAAAGATTCCGCTCAGGTTATGATGACGAATATAATTCTCCGCTTTATCCTTTCGGTTACGGGCTTTCATATACCGAATTCGGGTATTCCGAATTTAAGTTGTCTGCGGCAAAGTTTAATCGCGACGGAATAATCACGGCGAACGTGAAGGTGAAAAACGTCGGGAAAACCGACGGATACGAAATCGTTCAGTGGTATCTGCGCGATTTATTCGCGTCCGTCGTGCGCCCCGTAAAGGAACTGAAAGGCTATGAAAGAGTTTTCTTAAAAGCGGGCGAGGAAAAGCTCATAACTTTTGAAATTACGGAAGAGACGCTGAAATTTTATACGGACGGCGGAGAATTTGCGGCAGAAAACGGCAAATTCGAGCTGTTTGTCGGCGGAAATTCCGAGGATTGCTTAAAAGCCGATTTCGAACTTATCGATTAAAACGGAAAAATATCTTAAATAAACGTAAACGCTATGTCGAAAGATTTGAAATTAAAGTATAAAACTCCCGCCGAAAGGACGAACGACGGCTGGGAAAGATATTCTCTGCCGATCGGAAACGGCTACGGCGGAGCGAGCGTGTTCGGCGGAACGGACGAAGAGAGGTTGCAGTTTACGACCAACGTTTTCGCCAATACGTTTAGTCAGGGCGGGGTGTCGAATTTTCTTGAACTGTATATAGAATTTAACGACGTCGCCGAAAACTACGAACGCGGGCTCGATATAAAAACGGGTATCGCGTTTTCTTCGTATAAATCGGCTTTCGGATTAACGAATAGAGAAGCGTTTTTCAGTTACCCGGATAACGTATTCGCATACCGCGTAAAAACGGAAAAACCGAAAGACCTTAAAGTAAGGGCGGAGATACCCTATCTCGGCGTAAGGAGCGCGGACGACGGCGGAAGAACGGGCGAAATTTTCGCGAACGACGGCTGTATCGAAATAAAGGGTACGCTTCCGTCGAGAAATTTATCGTACGACGCGAAAGTCGCAGTTATAACCGACGGCGAAAAGACGATAGAAAACGACGAAATCGTCGTGAGAAACGCTCTGTGCGCCGTTATTCTGTTTGTATTCGATACCTCGTATAAACTTTGCCCCGAAGCGTTTTCAACGCATAAAGCGGTCGGCGAAGACCCGACCGAAAAAGTCGCGGCAAGATTGAATTCTGCGTTGAAATCCGGTTACGAAAAACTTAAAGAAAGACATATCGCCGATTTTTCGTCGATTATGAACAGGGTAGAGTTGGATATAGGCGGGCGCTATGACGGCAGGACGACGGACGAACTTTTATCGTCGTATAAAGAGGGAAACGACGAACCCTATCTTGAAGAGGTCTATTATCAATACGGCAGGTATCTGCTCATATCTTCGTCGAGAAGGGGAACGCCGCCCGCGTCGCTGCAAGGCGTGTGGACGGTACACGATAAGTCGCCCTGGGGCTGCGGATTCTGGCACAATATAAACGTTCAGATGAACTATTGGCACGCCTTTTCGGCGAATATAGCCGAAACGTTCGACGCTTACGCGGATTTTTTCAAGGCGTATCTGCCCGAAGCGGAGAAAAACGCAAAGGAATGGATAAAAGAAACCAACCCCGAAAACTTCGACGGCGATTGCGGCTGGATAATCGGTACGGGCGCTTTTTGTTACGAGGTAGAAGGTAAAAATCCGAACAGTCATTCGGGTCCGGGAACGGGCGGACTTACCGCTAAAACGTTTTACGACGCGTACGATTTTACCCGAGACGAAGAGTTTTTGAAAAATTACGCCTATCCCGCAGTGCACGGTATGGCAAAGTTCTTGAAAAAGACGCTCCGCGATTACGATGGCAGAAAACTCTGTTCGTTTTCGGCTTCGCCCGAACAGATATTGTCGGGCGAATGGGTAAACGAACATAAATATCAACAATATTATCATACCGTAGGCTGTTCTTTCGACCAACAGATGGTGAAAGAAGTATTCGCCGACGACCTTAAATTGTCTGAAATTCTCGGCGTTTGCGACGAAACGAATAAGTTCGAAGAGGAAAATATAAACTCGCTCGACGCCGTTCGCGTCGGGTATAGCGGACAGATAAAGGAGTACGACGAAGAAAACTTCTACGGCGAAATAGGAGAGGCGAAACACAGACACTTATCTCAACTCGTGGCGTTGATGCCGGGCGAGCAGATAACGAGCGATACCCCCGCTACGCTCGACGCCGCCAAGATTACGCTCGATTACCGCGGCGACGAATCTACGGGCTGGGCGCTTGCGCACAGACTTTGCTCGCGCGCGAGGACCGGCGAGGGCGATCACGCTTATCTGCTTTTGCAAAATTTATTGAAAAAGCGAACTCACCCCAATTTGTGGGACGTGCATCCGCCTTTCCAGATAGACGGTAACTTCGGCGCGACCGCAGGAATGACCGAAATGCTTCTGCAGAGCCACGGCGGATTTATTTCGCTGCTTCCCGCAGTGCCCGGAAAGTGGAAAACAGTAAAATTCAAAGGGCTTAAAGCCCGCGGGAATTTCGAAGTTTCGCTTACGTACGCCGACGGGGTGATTAACGAGTGCGAAATAATTTCCGGTAAAGGCGAGACAGTAACTCTGTATTACGGCGGGGCTGCCGATAAACTCGAAGTTAAAAGCGAAGGCAGACGAATTCCCGTAAAAGTCGACGGCGATAAGATTTATTTCTCGACCGATAAAGGTAAAACCTATGCGGTAACGGGCTTTGAAAAACGCGTTAATCGACTTATAGCGAGCGATTTTACGGCGACTTGGCAAGAACGCGGCGTTAAACTCGAATGGAAAAACGACGGGAGAGAATATGACGTTTTCCGCGCCAAAGACAGCGAATCGGGTTATACGCTTATAGGCAAATCTGGTAACGGCGAATTTTTCGACGAAGACTTTTCGGAAAAAAACAAGGCAAGGCTTACGTATAAAATCGTTTTAAGCGGCGGTGACGAAAACGGAAAAGGCGACGGAGCGACGGCGGTATTGAATCCCGCTTCCGAACTCGAAAAAGAGCGATACGCGTACAGGCTTAAAGTCAATAATCTGAATATAGTTAATAAGTAGCGAAGTGCGTAAATAAAAACGCGTTTTATAAAACGGCGTAACTCTTTGATAAAGTATAAAAATTTAACGCCCGCGCGGAAAGTCGTGTTCCGTACGGGCGTTTTAATATAACGGCAGAATATTCTTATGCCAGACAAGAATAATACGAACCA
>FR898443.1:0-1242 GCA_000437515.1 Acidiphilium sp. CAG:727
TGCCGTTACGCAGAGTTCTTCCGCGATAACGGGTATTCTCATTACCTTTTCCGGCAACTCGATAACGGCGTTTTATAAAGCGATATTCATAATTCTCGGTTCTAACGTCGGCAGTTGCTTCGCCGTGATACTTTCGTCCTCCGATAAGTCTTTGCCCGCAAAAAAAGCGGCGGTTTTTAATCTCGTGTTCAATCTCTTCGGAGCGTTGGTATTCTTCCCGGTGTTAATCGCCTTAAAAAACGTTTTGCCCGTGATATTTCCGCACGCGGCGACGGATGCGGGGAGGGCTATGGCGGACTTTCATACGTTGTTCAATTTAGCCGCTTCGTTGCTTGCGTTTCCGCTTCTGAAACCTCTTGCCGCCGTAACCGATAAACTTTCGGGCGGAAAAATTTACAAAAAAAAGAAAAACCGCGTTAAAAACGCTTGCATTTGAAGTTATTGTATGATAGAATATTATAGACTTCGCGCGGTCCTCCGACGAAAAAAAGGTCGTGAACGCGTAGTAATACGGAGGTTTAAGTCATGAATATTATCGAACAAATCGAAAAAGAAAACTTGAAGAGCAGCGTTCCTTCTTTCAACGTCGGCGACACCGTTAAGGTTTCGTTCAAGGTTATCGAAGGTACCAAAGAAAGAATACAGGCTTTCGAAGGCATCGTAATCGCCAAAAGAAACAGCGGTATCAGAGAAACTTTCACCGTAAGAAGAGTATCCTACGGTATCGGCGTGGAAAGAACTTTCCCCCTTCATTCCCCCAAGGTTGCCGACATCAAAGTTATAAGAAAGGGTAAAGTCAGAAGGGCTAAACTCTATTACCTTCGCGATCTTACCGGTAAAGCCGCCAAGGTTCAGGAAATACTTTAACATCGACTTAAAATTAAAGCGTAAGCACGGGTTGCTTACGCTTTTTTGTCGTTGCCGTAAAATTTTTATCCAATGCCGGGCAAGAATAATACGAACCTTATTCAAGGTTAAGAATTTTGCCGAAATCGGCAATTTTCATTATATATATATTATGGATAGCGTAAAAATTTGTTTACAAACGCAAAAAATTAGTGTATAGTATAAAAGCGAAAATATGCTTCGAAACGACGATACAGCCGTTCGATACAGGAGAAATGATGCTTGCAAAAGACGTTGCGTTCGTAATATCGGGGTTAGACGGGGTTCCCGTAGACGTCGAAGTAGACGTAAATCCGGGGTTACACGCGTTTGAAGTCGTCGGGCTCCCCGACGCGG
>FR898443.1:1273-3900 GCA_000437515.1 Acidiphilium sp. CAG:727
GTAAAAGAAAGCCGCGAAAGGGTGCGTTCGGCAATCAAAAACAGCGGTAAAAGGTTTCCGAATCACAGAATAACCGTCAATCTCGCTCCCGCCGAACTCAAAAAAGAGGGCGCGATGCTTGATCTCGCAATAGCGGTCGCTCTCGTAAAGTCAACGGGCGAACTCGGCTCGGCGGATATAGGTAGGGCGGTACTTCTCGGCGAACTTTCTCTCGACGGTAAGATAAGACCCGTAAACGGCATACTTCCCATGCTTATTTCTGCAAAACAACGCGGATTCGAAGAAGTTATTATTCCCGCGGAAAACGCCAAAGAAGGCTCGTATATAAGCGGAATAACCATCAAAAAGGCAGAATCGTTGAAATCCGTGCTGGAATACCTCGAAGGCTACGGCGAACTCGAAACCGTCGAAGCGGTAGGCTACGACGAAATTTCGGAAAAAGACGATTATAAAAACGATCTTAAATTCGTCAAAGGACAGTACGTCGCCCGCCGCGCACTCGAAATAGCCGTCAGCGGCAACCATAATATGCTTATGGTCGGTCCTCCGGGCGCAGGCAAAACCATGCTTGCGAAATGTATTCCTTCCATAATGCCGTCTATGAGTTTCGACGAAGCGCTCGAAACCACGAAAATTCACAGCGTGGCGGGTAAACTTTCGCGCGAAGAGGGTATAATAAGCAAACGCCCTTTCGTAACTCCGCACCACACCGCGAGCAACGTTTCTATTATAGGCGGGGGTTCGTCGGCAAAGCCGGGGCTTATAAGTCTGGCGCATAACGGCGTTCTGTTTTTAGACGAAATGCCGGAATATACCCGTTCGATGCTCGAATCTCTGCGACAGCCTCTCGAAGACAGAGTTATTACCGTTTCGAGAGCAAGACAGACTATATCTTACCCCGCGAGTTTTATGCTCGTAGGAAGTATGAATCCGTGTCCGTGCGGCTATTTCGGCGCGAAAAACGGCAAATGTACGTGTTCGCCCGTTCAGATTGCGAGATATAAATCGCGAATATCGGGTCCTCTTATGGACAGGGTTGACATAAGAATTACGGTGGACGCCGTAAAATACGACGAACTCACCGCTTCGGGCGAAGAAGAATCGAGCGAAGAAGTGAGAAAGCGGGTTGACGCGGCAAGGCAGATTCAACGCGAAAGATTTTCTGGCGACGGCATTTCGACCAACGCCGAAATGGGCGAAAGGGAACTGCGCAAATACTGCAGACTTTCGGCCGAATGTAACGAGATATTAAAGCGTTCGTTTATAAGCCTTAATCTTTCCGCCCGCGCGAGGGCGCGTATAATCAAGGTTGCCAGAACGATAGCCGATCTCGACTTTTCCGAAAATATCGAACCGAAACACTTGCTTGAAGCGATTAGTTACAGGAGCGACGAAACTTGAAACGACTTACTTTAAGACAACGGGTATTCGTCTTTCTCGACTCTTTCGAAAAACTCGTATACAGGCGTAAAATCGAAATCGTCAGATTGTTTTCTTCGCCCGAAGAACTATTCTCCGGCGCGGATAAAATAGCGAAATTCTTTGAAAAAAACGGCGATTATAATTCGGTTGCGGCTGTCGTCGAAGCGTTGAAACGCCCAGATACGGCAGACGAAATGATAAATTCGTCGCTTGCGTTCGCCGACGGCGTCGTATGCCTTGGCGACGAAGATTATCCCGAAGAACTCAAAAACACCCCCGTTCCGCCGATAGTTTTGTACTATAAGGGCAATAAAGATTTGCTTAAAAGCGGAAGAACGCGTACGGGCATGGTAGGCTCGCGCAAGACCTTGCCGAGTTATCTCGAACTTGCTAAAACCGTGTCCGAAGCCATATCTTCGTCGGGTGAAATCGTCGTTACGGGCATAGCGGTCGGCGCGGATACCGCTGCGATTAACGGAGCGATAAAAAGCGGCAATATAATTTCGGTTTTTGCCGGCGGTATAGATTGCGTATACCCGCGTACTCAGACGAACATTGCCCAAGCGGTAGCGAAAAGCGGACTTATCATAACCGAATATCCCGCTAAAACGACTCCGAAAAATTACACTTATCCCGTTCGCAATCGCATTATAGCGGGACTTTCGCGGGCGGTACTGATAGTTTCGGGCGACAATAAAAGCGGAGCGAGATATACCGCGAATTACGCTGCCGATTACGGCAGAGAAGTTCTTGCGTTTCCTTACGCGCCGAACGTTTCTTACGGCGAACTTTGCAACGGACTGATAAAGCAAGGCGCCGCGCTCGTCGAAAACGCCGAGGACGTATGCGGAATACTCGGCATATATAAAGAAGAAAAACGAGTCGTCGGCTTCGACGGCAACGAGGCTATAGTGTACGAAAGTATAAATCGGGGAGTCTGTTCGCCCGATAAAATAATCGAAGAAACGGGTTTGAAACCCTACGAAATTTCCGTAGCCATATCGATGCTCGAATTAAAAGGAGCAATCGTCAGAAACGGCTCGGAATACGAAATAACAAGATAACGGAGGTAAGTATGCAACTTATTATAGTCGAATCGCCGTCCAAGGCGAAGACGATCGAAAAATATCTCGGCGGAAAGTATAAAGTCGACGCGAGCGGCGGACACGTCCGCGACCTGCCGGAAAAACGCATGGGCGTAAACG
>FR898444.1:0-10132 GCA_000437515.1 Acidiphilium sp. CAG:727
GTTATTTACTGTATTGCTTAGCGATAAATTATTTGTTCATAGCTTTTTCGACGGCAACGGCGACGGCAACGGTCGCGCCGACCATCGGGTTGTTACCCATGCCGATAAGACCCATCATTTCTACGTGCGCGGGAACGGAAGACGAACCTGCGAACTGCGCGTCGGAGTGCATACGACCCATGGTATCGGTCATACCGTAAGAAGACGGACCCGCAGCCATGTTGTCGGGGTGAAGAGTTCTGCCCGTGCCGCCGCCCGAAGCGACCGAGAAATACTTCTTTCCGTTTTCTACGCACCACTTTTTGTAAGTGCCTGCGACGGGGTGCTGGAATCTCGTCGGGTTGGTGGAGTTACCGGTAATCGAAACCGAAACGTTTTCGAGTTTCATTATCGCTACGCCTTCGGGAACGTTGTCCGCGCCGTAGCATTTAACTTTCGCTCTCGGACCGTCGGAGTAGGGTTTTTCGTAAACGACGGTTACCTTTTCGGTATAGGGGTCGAAAGTCGTTTCCACGTAAGTGAAGCCGTTGATTCTCGAAATGATCATAGCGGCGTCTTTGCCCAGACCGTTAAGAATAACTCTCAGGGGTTTCTTTCTTACCGTGTTGGCGTTAAGGGCGATTTTGATTGCGCCTTCGGCAGCCGCGAAAGATTCGTGGCCCGCAAGGAAGCAGAAACAATCGGTGTCTTCCGAAAGGAGCATTGCGCCGAGATTGCCGTGTCCCAAACCTACTTTGCGGTTTTCGGCAACCGAGCCGGGGATACAGAACGATTGAAGACCTACGCCGATTTTTTCGGCTGCCTGATAAGCCTTTTTCGCTCCGCTCTTTATAGCGATAGCCGCGCCTACTGTGTAAGCCCATACGGCGTTCTCGAAACAGATAGGTTGAGTGCTTCTTACTATATCGTCGCAGTCGATGCCGTTTGCAAGGCAGATTTCCTTACATTCTTCGACGGAACCGATCCCGTATTCTTTAAGGGTAGCGTTGATTTTGTCTATTCTTCTTTCATATCCTTCAAATAAAGACATACTGTTACCTCCTTATTCCTTGCGCGGGTCGATGTACTTGAAGGCATTGTCGAATCTGCCGTAATGACCCTTTGCTTTTTCGTACGCTTCGTTCGGGGTAAGACCTTTTTTGATAAAGTCCGTCATTTTACCGAGCGAAACGAATTCGTAGCCGATAACCTGCATATCTTCGTCGAGAGCCATACGGGTAACGTAGCCTTCCGCCATTTCGAGATACCTCGTGCCTTTGGCTTTCGTGCCGTACATAGTGCCGACCTGCGAGCGAAGACCTTTACCGAGATCTTCGAGTCCCGCGCCGACTACCAAGCCGTCGTCCGAATAAGCGGATTGAGTACGACCGTAGACGATTTGCAGGAACAACTCTCTCATAGCGGTGTTGATAGCGTCGCATACGAGGTCGGTATTGAGCGCTTCGAGAATGGTTTTGCCGGGAAGAATTTCCGAAGCCATAGCCGCGGAGTGGGTCATACCCGAACAACCGATAGTTTCGACGAGCGCTTCTTCGATAACGCCGTTTTTAACGTTAAGCGAAAGTTTGCACGCGCCTTGTTGGGGAGCGCACCAGCCCACGCCGTGAGTGAAGCCGCTGATGTCGCCGATCTGTTTAGCCTCTATCCACTTTCCTTCTTCGGGAATCGGAGCGGGACCGTGTTTGGGACCTTTGGCAACGCAGACCATTTCGTTTACTTCGTTTGAATACTGCATAAAATGCCTCCAAAATATTTTCGTGTTTCGTTGAAAACGAGTCTTTTTCCGAGTCGGAATCGACTTTACTTCGGTATTATAACATAAAGTAAAAGTTTTTTCAATTATTATGTCAAACTTTTTGATTGCATTTATTAAAATTTAATGGTAAAATATCTCCGAGCGGGGTAACCCCACAATGTACGAAAAGACGTTTTTGAGAGGTTTTTATGAAAAACGCAATGGATATTCTCCGGGAAAGGGGATTTATCAAACAGACCGTTTACGGCGAAGAACTGCATAAACTTATGGACGAAAAAAGTCTGACGTTTTACGTCGGCTTCGATCCTACTGCGGACAGCCTGCATATAGGGCATTATATTCCCATTATGGCAATGGCGTGGATGCAGCGTTGCGGACACAGACCTATCGCCCTTTTCGGCGGCGGAACCGGTATGATAGGAGATCCGTCGGGCAGAAGCGATATGCGTCAGATGATGACGCGGGAAACCATCGACCATAATATCGACTGCTTCAAAAAGCAGATGTCGAGATTCATAGATTTCGACGGCGAAAACGGCGCGATAATCGCCAACAACGCGGACTGGCTGTTAGACCTTAACTATATCGACTTTTTAAGGGATATAGGCGTGTATTTTTCGGTAAACGAAATGCTCACCGCAAAATGCTTCAAGCAGCGCATGGAAAAAGGGTTGACTTTCTTCGAGTTTAACTATATGCTCATGCAGGGTTACGACTTTCTGCACCTTAACCGCGAGTACGGTTGTCAACTCGAACTCGGCGGCGACGATCAGTGGTCGAATATGCTCGCGGGCGTGGATCTTATACGCCGTAAAGAGAGCAAACCGGCTTATTGCCTTACCTGTACGCTACTTCTTAACAGCGAGGGCAAGAAAATGGGTAAAACTCAGAAGGGCGCGTTGTGGCTTGACGAAAACAAATGCTCCGTATACGATTTTTATCAATATTTCAGAAACGTGGAGGACTGCAAAGTCGCCGAATGTATGCGCCTGCTTACGTTTATGGATCTGGACGAAATCGCCGAACTCACGAAATACAACGACGAGAGAATGAACGCGGCTAAAGAAAGGCTTGCTTACGAAGTAACGAAACTCGTACACGGCGAAGAAAAGGCTTTACTCGCGGCGAAGCAGGCTAAGGCGGCTTTCGGCGGAAACACGGAAGATATGCCCACGGTCGAAATTTTAGGCGCGACGAGCGTTCCCGACGTAATGGTGGCGGCGGGTATAGCGAAATCGAAGGGCGAAGCGAGAAGACTCATCGAGGGCGGCGGGGTTACGCTCGACGAAATCAAACTTACCGCGGGGAATCTCGATATTCCCGAAGAATTGAAGCAAAAAGGCAGTTTCGTACTCCACAAGGGTAAGAAAACGCATATAAATATAATATTGAAATAAAGAAGGCAAAAAAATGAAGACTATTCTGGTTACGGGCGGAGCCGGTTACATCGGCAGCCATACGACGATCGAACTTATAAACGCAGGTTACGACGTTGTGGTCGTAGACAATCTCTACAACAGCAAACTCGAAGCGGTTAAAAGGGTTGAAAAAATCGTCGGCAAAAAAATAAAGTTTTATAAGTACGACGTCTGCGATAAAAACGCGATGCGCAAAGTATTTACCGAAAACAAGATTGACGCGGTTATCAACTTTGCGGGTTATAAAGCGGTAGGCGAATCGGTCGCGAAACCCATAGAATATTACGAAAACAATATCTACGGAATGCTTGCGCTGATTGACGTAATGAGAGAATTCAACTGTAAAAATCTCGTATTCTCGTCGTCCGCGACGGTTTACGGCAATCCGCACACGGTGCCTATTACGGAAGATTTCCCGCTTTCGACTACCAACCCTTACGGCTCGACCAAACTCTTTATAGAATATATATTGAAAGATCTCGCCAAAGCCGACAAGGAGTTTAACATAGCGATTCTTCGTTACTTTAATCCTATCGGGGCGCACCCGTCGGGGCTTATCGGCGAAGATCCCAACGGAATACCGAACAATCTCTGCCCGTATATCACGAAAGTGGCGGTGGGCAAACTCAAAGAAGTGCACGTTTTCGGCAACGACTATCCCACTCCCGACGGAACGGGCGTAAGAGATTACATTCACGTGGTCGATCTCGCAAGGGGACACGTTCTCGCGGTTAAAAAGTTGCTCGAAGGTTCGGGGCTTTATATAGTAAACCTCGGAACGGGCAAGGGTTACAGCGTACTCGAAATGATCAGGTCGTTCTCGAAAGCGGCGGGTAAAGAAATACCTTACGTTATAGACCCGCGCCGCGCGGGCGATATTCCCGAATGTTACGCAGACCCTGGCAAAGCCGAAAAGTTAATCGGGTTCAAAGCCGAAAAGACGCTCGACGACATGTGTCGCGACGCTCTCAACTGGCAGACGAAGAACCCCGACGGCTACGGCGACGCCGAATAACCCCGCCCGGCATTGACGCAATGACGTACTTTTCCTTGCCTTCTCTTTGCAGAGAAGGTGGCAATGAGCGTAGCGAAATTGACGGATGAGTTCCCGTAAAGGCAGTTTACCGCGGAGCGAATTATAATTGTGAAAAATTAAAAACATAGCGTAAATTCGTTGACATAAGATTTTTTGTGTGGTATCATACACACGATAAATCTTTAAGGCGATACAGAGATATCGGCAAGATCGGCGAATTTAACTTATGCAAAAAGCACGTCTTGCCATAGATAGGCAAGGCGTTTTTTTATGCGATAGCGAAGCGAACCGAGAAGATTTTTCAAAAGAAAAAATTTCAGGAGATGTAAAAATGCAACTTACTTACGGCATCAAAGACAGACCTAAGTTCGGCAAGAACCTCGTGTTCGCTTTCCAGCAGATGATCGCCATCATGGCGGCAACCTTACTCGTTCCGATACTCGTATCGGCGGCGGGTCTTAAATGCGACCCGGCTGCGGCGTTGTTCGGCGCCGGCGCGGGAACTATCGTATACTTATTGTTTACGAGATTCAAAAGCCCCGTTTTCCTCGGCTCTTCGTTCACCTTCCTCGGCGCGTTAATCGCGGCGGCAACCAATAACTACGGTTACTGGGGTTTAATTATCGGCGTGGCGTTCGCGGGGCTCGTGTACGTCGTAATCGCGATAATCATTAAACTCGTAGGCGCGGGCTGGATAAAGAAACTTCTTCCTCACGTAATAATCGGACCTGTTCTTGCGATAATCGGTCTTTCCCTTTCGGGAACGGCAGGCGATTGGATGATGACCAACGGCGGAGAGAATTACAGCCTCTGGTACATCCTCGTGGGTTTGTTTACTTTCGTGATAATCGTACTTGCTTCGGTCAAAGGTAAGGGCATGGCTAAACTCATTCCGTTCATAATCGGTATCGGTTCGGGTCTCGCTTTCGCAATGGTAATCACGGGCTTCGGATATATCAACGACAGCGCGTTCTGCAAGGAAATGAGAATAGTCGATTTCACCCCCATAAAAGAGTGTTTCAGCCCCGTAAGATTCCAGAGTTTCTTCGATTATCCCAAATTCACATTCCTTGAAGCCATAAGAACCAACGGTCAATACGCGAAAGTGGACGGAGCGATGATAGGTAACCTTGCGGTACTCTTCGTTCCCATCGCGGTAGTCGAACTTGCTCAGCACATATCCGACCACGAAAACCTTTCCAACGTAGTAGAAAAAGACCTTCTCGAAAACCCCGGTCTTCACAATACGCTTCTCGGCGACGGCGTAGGCTCGATGGTAGGCGCGTTCTTCAGCGGCTGCGCGAACACCACTTACGGCGAATCGATAAGTTGCGTCGCGCTTTCGAAAAACGCTTCCACTATGACGATATTTACCACTGCGATTATGTGTATGGCAGTATCCTTCGTTTCGCCCTTCGTAGCGATAATCAATATGCTTCCGAAATGCGTAATGGGCGGAGCGTGCATAGCGATGTACGGCTTCATCTCGGTAAGCGGTCTGCAAATGCTTAAAGACGTAGACCTTTCGGATAACAGAAACCTCTATCCCGCGGCGGCGATACTCGTTATCGGTATCGGCGGAGTAGTGCTTAACTTCGGTACGAACAAACTCACCGGCAACCCGCTCGTACAGGTGACTTCGCTCGCGGTTGCGATGATAGTCGGTATACTCGTAAATCTTATCACGCACAGCGGTAAAGACAAAGTCGAAAACGGCGCGATACAGGAAAACCTCCCGGATATGAAATTCGAGGGCGAAAAAGCCGAAACCGAAGAAAATAAAGCGGTATAACTTAAAACGAAAAAATTCCGCCGCGAAAAAAGCGGCGGAATTTTTATATAAACTATTGAAAAATTTTTTCCGAAATGGTATAATACCGTAAGGAAAACAAGACAGAGGTAAAAACCATGCAAGACTATATGAAAAACGTAACGCTTCTCGATCACCCGCTCATCGCGCATAAGATAACGCATCTTTGCGACGTAACGACCAACACCAAAGAGTTCAGGGAAATCGTTTCCGAAATCGCGATGCTTATGGGTTACGAGGCTTTCAGAGATCTGCCCACGACCGACGTGGAAATTCAGGCTCCGCTTTCCAGATTCAAATCGCCGGTTATAACCGAGCCTATCGCGATAGTACCCATTTTAAGGGCGGGACTCGGGATGGTAGACGGATTGACCGCGCTTTTCCCGACGGCGAAAATAGGTCACATCGGTCTTTACCGCGACGAAGAAACGCTTGAACCGCACGAATACTACTGCAAACTTCCCAAAGACTGCATAGACGGTACTTGCATAGTCGTAGACCCCGCTCTGGCTACCGGCGGCAGCGCGGAGGCGGCTATTGATTTCATAAAGGAAAGGGGATATAAAAAGATTAAGTTGTTGTCGCTTATCGCCGCTCCGGAAGGAGTGAAGAGAGTTGCGACCGCTCACCCGGACGTACATATTTACGTAGCGCATTACGCAGACGCGCCCTTAAACGAACACGGTTATATCGTAACCGCTTTCGGCGACGCGGGCGATCGTATTTTCGGCACGAAGTAAGTTAAGGGCAGAGCGGCTTTATAGTCGTTCGTTATGTCAACGATTATGTTACGGATTATAATTCGTTTTCGGTAACGACGGTAAAACCCTCGGCGAGAAGTTTATCTACCGTAACGCCGTTGCCTTCGCGTTTTCCGCCCGTAAAAGTGCCGTCGTATACGACGCCTTTCCCGCAGGACGGACTGTTCGCTTTAAGCACGCAATAATCCACGGCGTTCGCTTTCGCGATTTTAACCGCCAGATCGGCTCCGCGTTCGTATTCTTCGGTTACGTCGACGCCTATATCCGAAATAACCTTTTCGCCGACGCGTTCCGCGGGGTGGCGGGGAGTGGAAAGTCCGCCGAGTTGTTCGGGGCAGACGGGTATAAGTACGTTGTCTTTGCCTAAATCAAGCAATTTTTCGTTTTTGCAATTGTCGCCTTTGTAGCGGCAATCGCTGCCGAATAAACACGCGCTGACTAAGATTTTTTTCATAAAAGCACCTCGGAAAAATTATAACAAATACGAGAAATTTAATCAAATAATATAAAGGAGTAAAAATGAAAACTTATCCTAACGTTCACGTTCTCGATCACCCGCTTATCCGTCATAAAGTAGCGATTATCAGAGATAAAGCGACCACCACCAAACAATTCCGCGAAGTAATCGAAGAAATCGCCACGCTTATGGCGTACGAAGCGTTCAAAGACGTTCCCACTAAAAAAATCGTGGTCGAAACTCCGCTCGAATCGGTAGAACAGACCGTGGTCAAAGAAAATTCGATAGCGATCGTTCCCATTTTAAGGGCGGGCTTAGGAATGGTAAACGGAATACTTACCCTTTTCCCCGCGGCGAAAGTAGGGCATATAGGTATGTATCGCAACGAAGAAACCCTTGAACCGCAGGAATACTATTGTAAACTCCCCGCGCATATCGACGAAAAAGTCGTTATGCTCGTAGATCCCATGCTCGCAACCGGCGGAAGCGCGTGCGACGCTATAACTCAACTTAAAAAACGCGGTTGCAAGAAGATTAAGTTTTTGGCGATTATCGGCGCGCCCGAGGGCGTAGAAAAGGTTGCCGAAAAGCACCCCGACGTAGAAATTTACGTTTCTACGCTCGACAGATGCTTAAACGAGAACGGTTATATTTTACCCGGCTTAGGCGACGCGGGCGACCGTATTTTCGGCACGAAGTAAGTTAAAAACTAAACTCCGCAGGTTTTGCTTATGATGACAAGACCGTCTTTGCAAGGGGCGTGGCGACCGCGGCAATTCCGTCGTTAAACGACGGAGCGATTGTATAACCGTCCGTACTCCCCAAACGGCGTAGCGGGCGGAGAAGTATAAAAAACGATATGAATAAATGGCAGAATAAAAAATTCGTCTTTTTGGGCGATTCTATAACTTTCGGAGTAGGAACGACTAAACGCTACTTCGATTATCTCAAAGACGGGTTGGGTATAATTCCTTACGGCTTCGGAATCGACGGAGCGCAGTACGCAACCGTTTATAACGAAGCGGAAAAGGCGACGAGAGAAGTTCCCGACGCCGATTGCGTCGTCGTTTTCGCGGGGACCAACGACTTTAACGGCGGCGTTCCTATAGGCGAGTTTTTCACCGAAACTCTCGACGACGTGGTTCTTTACCGCGATGAAGCCGGCAATCCGACTACGACGGAAAGGCGTAAAAAACGCGATTTTATCTATTCCTGCGATACTTTTTGCGGAAGACTTAACAAAGTGTTTTCGTTTTTGAAAACGAAATACGCCGACAAGCAGATTATCGTAATGACTCCGCTTCACAGAGCCTACGCCTGTTTTTCGAAAGATAATATACAATATAACGAGTTATACGCGAACGGCAGCGGGTTGTTTTTAGAAAGTTACGTCGAAGCGATAAGAAAAGCCGCGGATATATGGTCGCTTAACCTTATCGATCTTTACCGCGAGAGCGGGTTGTTTCCGCTTATCGACGAATACGGAAAGTATTTCGCGAACGATAAAACGGACAGGCTTCATCCGAACGAAAAAGGACACGAGAGAATCGCAAAACTCCTTGCAGAAAAATTGGCTTGTATTCCCGTTTTGTAATCGATTGCGGGTGGCGGTAAACCGCGTAAAATTTTTCGAAAAATCTTTTTCCAAACGCTTGACAACGAGCCTGCGTTTAGTGTAATATAATTTTCGTTTTTTGGAATAGTCTTCGGGCGTTATTTTTTAAGGGCGATAAAAAGTCCTTAAAAAAAAACGCCCTTTTCGTTTTTTTTAACCCGAAAACTTGTCCGAATTGCCATTTTACAAGGGAGTTTTACCATGAAAAATACTAAATACGTGTTCGTAACGGGCGGAGTCGTTTCGGGACTCGGCAAAGGCATAGTCGCGGCGTCGCTCGGAAGACTGCTTCGACAGCGCGGCTATTCGATAGCCGTACAAAAATTAGACCCCTATATGAACGTAGATCCGGGAACGATGAATCCGCTCGAACACGGCGAAGTGTTCGTCACCGAAGACGGAGCGGAAACCGATCTCGACCTCGGCCACTACGAGCGTTTCACGGGGGTAAACTTAAATAAGTTTTCAAACCTTACTTCGGGTAAAGTTTTTTATTCTGTAATCGAAAAGGAGCGCAGAGGGGAATATCTCGGGAAAACCGTTCAGATAATTCCGCACGTTACCGACGAAACCAAGAGATTTATCCGTAAAAACGCCGAAGTTACGCAGGCTGACGTCGTTATTACCGAAATCGGCGGTACGACGGGGGACATCGAATCTCAACATTTTTTAGAAGCGATAAGACAGTTCGCAAACGACGTCGGCAGAAAAAACTGCGTGTTCATTCACGTGTGTCTTGTGCCTTACATTTCGGGTTCGGACGAATACAAATCGAAACCCACGCAACACAGCGTCGCCGAGTTAAGGGGTATAGGCATACAGCCCGACGTGATAGTCGTTCGTTCGGACGGCGAAGTCGGCGAAGACATAAGAGCGAAAATCGCTCTGTTTTGTAACGTCCCGCCCGAAAACGTCGTTTCGGACGTTACTATGGACTGCTTATACGAAACTCCGCTCGCTCTGCACGCCAACGGACTTGACAAAGCGGTCTGCAAAGCGTTACAATTAAAGGGCAGAGCGTGTCTTTCGGATTGGCGCAAATTCATTTGCTCGGTAAAGAACGCTAAAAAAGAAGTCAGAATCGCGCTCGTCGGCAAATACGTTCATCTGCACGACGCGTATCTTTCGGTGGTCGAAGCGTTAAAAGCGGGCGGTTTCGCGCTCGGCGTAAACGTAAAGATTGAATGGGTAGACAGCGGAAAGATCACACCCGAAACCGAAAAGAGCGTATTCGAAAACGTCGACGGAATCATTATTCCCGGCGGGTTCGGCGACAGGG
>FR898444.1:10158-17043 GCA_000437515.1 Acidiphilium sp. CAG:727
GAAGGTATGATAAAACCCTGCCGTTACGCAAGGGTAAACGGCGTTCCGTGTTTGGGTATCTGCCTCGGTATGCAGATGATGGTAATAGAGTACGCGAGAAACGTCGCGGGGCTTAAAAACGCCACTTCGGGCGAGTTCGACGAAAAGGGCGAAAACAAGGTTATCGACCTTATGCCCGACCAGATAAACGTAAGCAGAAAGGGCGGCACCATGAGGCTCGGCGCGTATCCGTGCCGCTTAAAAGCGGGTACCAGAATTGCCGGAGCGTACGGCGAAAGCGATATATCCGAACGCCACCGTCACAGATACGAATTCAATAACGATTACAGAGAAAAACTCGAAAACGCGGGGCTTACTCTTTCGGGTACTTCGCCCGATGGCAGACTCGTAGAAACGGTAGAAGTTACGTCTTTGCCGTACTATATAGGTTGCCAGTTCCACCCCGAATTCAAATCCCGTCCCGATAAAGCGCATCCGCTTTTCAAAGGGCTTATAGCGGCCGCTCTCAACGGCAAAAATAACAGGAGATAAAAATGGAAAATTTCAAAGTATCCGAAAGATTCGCCGAAAACGTCTTTACGGACGAAGAGATGAAAAAAAGACTCACCGAAGAAGCCTACGCGGAATTCCGCCGTTCGATAGACGAAAACGTTCCGCTTTCCCGTCCGCTTGCCGACGAACTCGCTTCTGCAATGAAAGAATGGGCGATCGAAAAAGGGGCAACGCATTATACGCATTGGTTTCAGCCGATGACGGGCGTTACCGCAGAAAAACACGAGGCATTTATAGAACCTTCAAAAAACGGCGTTATAGAGCGATTTTCTGGTAAAAACCTTATAAAGGGCGAACCCGACGCGTCGAGTTTTCCTTCCGGCGGACTTCGCGCGACGTTTGAGGCGAGGGGATACACTTCGTTCGATCCGAATTCCTACGCGTTCGTCATGGGCACGTCGCTTTATATTCCCACCGTATTCTGTTCTTACGGCGGCGAGTCGCTCGACAAAAAAGCGCCGCTTCTTCGCAGCATAGATACGCTCAATAAAAGCGCGATAAGAATATTAAGACTTTTGGGCGATAACGAAACTCAGAAAGTTACCGCTAACGCGGGCATAGAACAGGAGTATTTTCTTATAGACAAGAGCGTTTACGAAAAACGCGTAGACTTAATCGATTGCGGCAGAACGCTTTTCGGAGCGAAACCGCCCAAAGGGCAGGAACTCGAAGATCATTACTTCGGTAAAATCAAGGCGCGCGTATGGGATTATATGAACGACCTCGACCGCGAACTGTGGAAACTCGGCGTATACGCCAAGACCAAACACAACGAAGTCGCGCCCGCCCAGCACGAACTCGCAAACGTATATACCACGACAAACCTTGCCGTCGATCAGAACCAGATTACTATGTCGGTTATGAAATCGGTTGCGAATAAGCACGGTATGGTGTGCCTGCTCAACGAAAAGCCGTTCGCGGGGATAAACGGAAGCGGCAAACACAACAACTGGTCGCTTTCCACCGATTCGGGCGAAAATCTCTTCAAGCCCGGCAAAAAGCCGACCGAAAATAAGAAGTTTATGACTTTCTTCGCGGCGGTCGTGGCTGCCGTTGACGATTATCAGGATATGCTCCGCGTGTCCGTCGCCTCGCCCAGCAACGACAACAGGCTCGGCGGCAACGAGGCTCCTCCGGCGATAGTTTCCATGTTCGTCGGCTCGGATATGGAAGAAGTAATCGCTTCGTATTTAAGCGGCGTTGCTGCTAAAGAAAAGGTTAAAGCGCAGTCGAGAGTGGGCGGTAATATCGCCTACACGAAAGACGATACCGACCGCAACAGAACTTCGCCGTTTGCTTTCACGGGGAACAAATTCGAATTCCGTATGGTCGGCTCGGATATGTCGTCGGCGGGCGCGAATATCGTGCTTAATACGATAGTCGCCGAAGAACTCGACAAAATGTCCGACGAAATAGAGAAACGCGGCGCGGATAAAACCGACGACGTTATAAAGGATACGTTCAGAAAACATTCCCGAATTATTTTCAACGGCAACAACTATTCCGCAGAATGGAGAGAAGAGGCAAAGCGAAGAGGCTTATTCGACGCCCCTACGACCGTGGACGCGATAGCCGCGTATCTTAACCCCAAGAACGTGGAATTGTTTGAGAAACACGACGTATTCACGGGTAAAGAACTCGCAAGCCGTTACGAGATTATGATCGACCGATACGTCAAGACGCTCGACATCGAAGCCCGTACGATGCTCTGGATGACCGACAGGGAGATTATCCCCGCGTCGATAAATTACCAGAAAACGCTTGCCAAAGCGGCGAACGCGAAGGCGGTTGCGGGCGTAAGTATAAAAACCGAGGGTAAACTTCTTGAAAAGGCTTCCGCTCTTACCGACGAGATTTACGACCGGAGCGAAAAACTTACCGAATTGCTTGCCGAAGCCGAAAAAATCACGGACGGCTACGAATGCGCGGTTTTCCATAAAGAGAAAATCAAAACGCAGATGGAAACGCTCCGCAAGTCATGCGACGAACTCGAAAACTGCGTGGCGAGAAGCGAATGGCCGTTCCCGACCTACGTAGATATTTTAAGCAGCGTTAAATATTAAAAATTACCGTTTTCACGCAGGGGGAAGAGAAAATCTCTTCCCCCTGCGTATATTTTTTGGCGAAAACGCTTATAAAACGGCGCAGCGATTGACAAAATTCAATAAAGACCTTATAATAGACGAGTAAAATAACGGGCAGAAGATTTTGCCGAAAGGAATTTGTATGGTACGCTACGACGTATACGAAGATAAAGTAAGGGCGCTTAAAAAGACGCTCGAAGAAGCGGGATACTCGCTTGACGTCGACAATTTAAGAGTAAGACTTAAAGAACTCGAAACCGAACTCGAAAAACCCGAAGTATGGTCGGACATAGAGAAATCAAAACACGTCAGCCGCGAAGCGCAGCAGATAAGAAACAAACTCGACGTTTTCGATAAAGCCGAGAAGGCGGTCGGCGACGCGGAGATGATGATCGAACTCGCCGAAGAAGAGGGCGACGAGTCTGTACTCGAAGAAGTCGATAAAGACCTTTCCGAAGCCGAAAAGGAGATAGAAGACATAAGACTTCGCACTCTGCTTAAAGGTAAATACGACGCTTGCGACGCTATTTTGACACTTCACGCGGGCGCGGGCGGAACCGAAGCGTGCGACTGGACGGAAATGCTCTATCGTATGTATATCTGCTACGCCGAAAAGCACGGGTATAAACTCACCGAGTACGATCGTCTGGACGGCGACGGAGCCGGGCTTAAATCGGTATGCTTCAAAGTCGAGGGCGAGAACGCCTACGGCTACTTAAAAGCCGAAAAGGGTATACACAGACTCGTCAGAATTTCGCCTTTCGACGCCAATGCGAGAAGACAGACGTCTTTCTCGTCGGTAGACGTAATGCCGGATATTCAGGAGGACGGCGATATAGAAATCCGCCCAGAAGAAATCAAGGTGGACACGTATCGTTCGAGCGGCGCGGGCGGTCAGCACGTCAACAAGACCGAATCGGCGATAAGAATAACCCACCTGCCGACGGGTATAATCGTCGCCTGTCAGAACGAGCGCTCGCAGGTTCAGAACAAAGAACAGGCAATGCGTATGCTTAAAAACAAGTTGCTCGAAAAGCGCGAAGAAGAGCGTATGGCGGAAGCCAGCGCAATAAAGGGCGAAATCAAAAAGATAGAATGGGGCAGCCAGATTCGTTCGTACGTTTTCTGCCCGTATACCATGGTTAAAGATCACCGCACCGGCAGCGAAACGGGCAACGTTCAGGCGGTTATGGACGGTGATATAGATCAATTCATTATCGATTATCTTAAACAGTCTTAAAGCCGTATTCATCCGGCTTCGCTCTTTCGCAATGACGGACTCGGTAAACGTCATCGCGGGCGTAGCGTGGCGATCCCGAAGATAAGGGAGGGGTATTGGCAAACGTAGTCGCTCCGACCTTTGATGCGGGGGACTTCTCTGCGTTCGGGACGACGGATACACGCGCCGTAATGAGCGGCGGCGAATTATTTCCCGCAAGGGCGGTATTTTTAAGACTTTGAAAAATCAACACGAAAATGTATAGCGACGAAATCAAAAAATTCAAAATCAAACAAGACGCGGTTATTCTCGCGATAGAGTCTTCATGCGACGAAACCGCGGCGGCAATAATCAAAAACGGACGGGAGATACTCTCGTCCGAAATTTCGTCTTCGTGTACCGAGCATATCCGTTTCGGCGGAGTCGTCCCCGAAATCGCCTCGAGAGCGCATACGAGCGCGATTTCTTTAACCGTACGAAAAGCCGTAGATAAGGCGAATATCGACCTTAAAGATATAGACGCGGTTGCCGTTACTTACGGCGCGGGGCTTCTCGGCGCGCTTCTGGTCGGGGTAAGTTACGCCAAAACGCTCGCGTATTCTCTTAATGTTCCGCTCGTTCCCGTAAGTCATATAAGGGGGCATCTTGCGGCTGCGTATTTAAGCGATAAAAACTTAAAACCGCCGTTCGTAAGTTTGCTTGCAAGCGGCGGGCATACGGCTATAATAGTCGTGGAAGATTACGATAAATTCAAGATTTTAGGCGGCACGCTCGACGACGCCGTAGGCGAAGCATTCGATAAAGTCGCCCGCGTTCTGGGGCTTAATTATCCCGGCGGACCGAATATAGAAAAACTTGCCCGCGAAGGTAAAAATAATATAGAATTTCCCAAAATGCTTAAAGGCGTCGGAGGGTATAATTTTTCGTACAGCGGACTTAAAACCGCGGTAATAAATTACGTTCACCACGCAAATCAGACGGGCGAAAGAGTAAACGAAGCCGACGTGGCGTGTTCTTTCCAGCACGCTGCCACGGATATACTCGTTAAAAAGGCGATAGAAGCAGCGAAGGAATATTCGCTCGATACCGTTACGGTGGGCGGCGGAGTCGCGGCTAACGGCTATATGCGTGAAAATCTCGGTAACGCCTGCGCAAAATGCGGTCTTAAACTCGTTCTTCCCGAAAAAATTCTCTGTACCGACAACGCGGCTATGATAGGCGCCGAAGGGTACGTTCAATACTTAAAGGGCAATTTTGCCGATCTTACGTTAAACGCCGCAGCCCGCGTCGATTTGGGTTGATTTTGTTTGATAAAGTTTGGTTTGACCTCTTCCGTCAACCTTCGGTTGCCACCTTCCCCGGTAGGGAAGGTGGCGGCGTAGCCGACGGAAGAGGTCAAAAAGCCTGATTGTCAGAAATATAAGTTCGACAGCATCAGCGTATTGTCGCGGATTATCCAGAAGTTGTTAGAGAAACACGTTATCAAAATATAGACGTTGAGTATGGTAAGTACGGGCATAGTTACCATAAAAAACAAACTTCTAAGGCGGTATTTCAGCGTGAACATGGATATATACACTCCCGCCGCTCCGCCGAGCAGGGCTGCGACGAATACGCTTCCGTCCCGCACGCGGCGTTTGCAATCGCCTTCTTCGTCGGCCCTCTTTGCCGAAAGCATAAGTAAAAACGAATATACGTTTATCGCAAGGAAGTACGTTCCCGCAAGAATTTGTATTAAAACGAGCATAATTCAATAATATTGTAGGCTGATTTTACATAATTTAATCGTTTTTCGTTAAAAAGAGTTTTCAAAAAGCCAAATATATGTTAAAATACAGATATAATAAGAGGTATACCTATGAAGTGCATGTATTGCGGAAATCTCGACAGTAAGGTAGTCGATTCCCGTCAGTCGGACGACGGAACGGCTATCAGACGCAGAAGAGAGTGTACTAATTGCGGCAGACGTTATACGACTTACGAAACGGTCGAAACCACGCCCGTACTCGTGATAAAGAACAACGGTAACAGACAAGCGTACGATCCGAACAAAATTAAAAACGGAATAGTGAAGTCCTGCGAGAAGCGCCCCGTGCCCATGTGGAAAATCGACGCGCTCGTTGAGGATATAAGCAAAAAAATATACAATTCCTTAAAACAGGAAATCACGTCGAAAGAACTCGGCGAAATGGTAATGCAGGGGCTTAAAAATCTCGACGAAGTAGCCTACGTCAGGTTTGCTTCGGTTTACCGCCAGTTCAAAGACGTTTCCACGTTCATGAAGGAACTGGAAAAATTACAGAATAAGGAGAACTGAAATAATGAAAAAATTTATCCGCATTGCGGCGTTCGCGCTCGCCGTCGTCGCTACGCTCGGCTTATCCGGCTGCAAAAAAAACAAAGCGGACTATTCGCATAGTTGGCGCGCCGTCGCCTATAAAGCCGGCGGAGAAATTCAATCGCAACGCGTCGGTTTTAAGGTTACCAAAAAGACCGATAAACAGATAAAAGAGATATGGGTTCGCGTAGACGGTTTCGATAAAGGCGTAAATACGGTAGATCTTACTATCGACAGATACGCTTCGTCTTCCAATCTGAATTCCGCGAACTCTTATAATAAAGTCGAATACAAACTTAAAAACGAGAAGAGCGGTTGCAAAGCCTCGAAGGCAGGTTGGTACAAAGTCGTTGACGATTGGGATTATACGAGTACGAGTTCGAGCGTTTACGTTCGTTTTACCCTTACGGGCGGCGTAACGATCGGCGAGGTCGGTTTCGTCGACGAAGAGGGTTATAAATGTACTTTCGAGGTAAATTCGGCGAACGTATATTTGCCGGGCTACGAATACGAAACTACGGAAAAGCAATTTACGAAAGACGAACTTACCGCGGCGCAAGGGAAAACGAAGAACGGAAATCCGCTCAACCTTGCCGACGAACAGAAGAGTTTCTCCAAAGGCAAAGACAGAACTTAAAAAGAAATAAATTACAGGCGGGGGGGGAAACAGTTGAGGGTTCGGCGCGCGCTTT
>FR898444.1:17088-20601 GCA_000437515.1 Acidiphilium sp. CAG:727
TTCAGACGAAAAGATGCCAAAAAGCGCGGAAATGGCGGTGTTTTTGAAAGGTTCGTATTATCATACCGCCGAGGGGCAGAGCGATCGCAAAAAAATTTCACTTAAACAATACGTAAAACGCTTGATTTCGGCAAATATTCGCGATATAATATTAACAGACAAATAAAGAGAGTGCTAACACTTTCGGAGTTTGCCTGCTAACGTTATATTATAAAGAGAGGCGAATATATATGAAAAGTTTCAAAACACAATCAAAAAGAGTTCTCGATCTTATGATCAACTCGATTTACACGCATAAAGAAATTTTCTTGCGTGAACTTATTTCCAACTGTAGCGACGCTATCGACAAACTCTATTTCAAGGGTATGAAAGAAGGACTTTCGGGTCTTACGAGGGAGGACTTCGCGATAGAAATCACCGCCGACGAAGATAACGGAACTCTTACGATAAAAGATAACGGTATCGGTATGACGGCGAAAGAACTCGAAGACAATCTCGGCACTATCGCTAAAAGCGGTTCGCTTGCCTTTAAGGAAGAAAACAAGGATATAGACAAGGAAGACGTTTCGGTAATCGGTCAGTTCGGCGTGGGGTTCTATTCCGCGTTTATGGTTGCGGATAAAGTAGAAGTAAAATCGAAAGCCTTCGGCTCGGAAGAGGCAAACGTCTGGACGAGCAGCGGCACGGAAGGTTACGAGATTGCGCCCTGCGACAAAGCCGACCGCGGCACGGAAATTATCCTGCATATAAAACCCGATACCGACGACGATAAATATTCCAAATTCTTGCAGGAATACGAGATAAGAAATCTCGTCAAAAAATATTCCGATTATATTCGTTACCCCATCAAAATGCAGGTTACGAAGTACAAGGAACAGAGCGAAGAGGACAGAAAGGCGGGCAAAGAAAGAGAGAGTTACAAAGAATGGGAAACTCTTAACTCCATGGTTCCGTTGTGGAAGAAGAACAAAAACGAAATCACCAAAGAAGAATACGACAAATTCTATCAGGATAACTTTTACGATTACGAAGCCCCCTTACGCTATATTCACACGTCTGCCGAAGGCGCGGTAACGTATAAGGCTTTGTTGTATATTCCGTCCGCCGTACCCTATAACTATTACAGCAAGAACTATGAAAAAGGGCTTAAACTCTACACCGACGGCGTGCTTATTACAGACCGCTGCGAAGATCTGCTTCCCGATTGTTTCAGTTTCGTAAAAGGGCTCGTCGACAGCGAACTCACGCTTAATATCTCGCGTGAAACCATACAGCATAACCGTCAACTTCAACTTATCGCTTCCAACCTCGAAAAGAAGATTAAAAACGAACTTCTCGACATGCAGAAGAACGACAGGGAGAATTACGATAAATTCTTTGAGAAATTCGGGCTTCAACTCAAATACGGTCTGTACTCCGGCTGGGGAATGAACAAAGAACTTCTGCAGGATCTCGTAATGTTCAAGTCCGCGAAAGAGGACAAATACGTTACGCTTAAAGAGTACGTTTCGGCTCTCGGCGAAGACGACAAGACGATTTATTACGGTTCGGGCAAGACGGTGGCGGCGGTCAAAGCGTTACCGCAGTGCGAAAAGGCCCTTAAAGACGGTAAAGACGTATTGTGCTTTACGGACGACGTGGACGAATTCGCGGTAAAGATGCTCGGAGAATACGACGGCAAGACCTTTAAGAACGTTCTGAGCGAAGAAGTTTCGGCAAGCAAGGAAGACGACGAAATAACCGAACGGGATAAGGATATGCTCGCCAAAATCAAAGACGCGCTCGGCGACAAGGTGAGCAAGGTTAAAGTTTCCACTTCGATAGGCGATCACGCGGTTTGTCTGTCGAGCGAGGGCGAAGTTTCGCTCGAAATGGAAAAGGTACTCAACTCCATGCCCGGCGCGGAAGAAAAAGTTAAGGCGAACAAAGTACTCGAACTCAATTCGAATCACGCGTTATACGCAAAACTCAAAGCCGTATACGCAGAAAACGCCGACGGACTTACCGATTACGCCGAAGTATTGTATCAGGCGGGCAGGTTGATTTCGGGTCTTACGGTAGAAGATCCGACCGCCGTTACGGATAAATTATTCGCTCTTTTGGCAAAATAATATAAAGTACGCCCCGACGATCGGAGTGTGTCCGCCTATGCAGCCGCTCCGCCTTTTATTGCGGGGTAAATGTCCCCGATGAAACGGGGAAAATGTCGCAAAGCGACAAAAGGGGGGCGACCCTGCCTAAGGTTGCCACAGTCGCTTTGCTCCCTCGCAATGACGTGCTTGATATAAGCGTCATGTCGAGCGTAAGCGAAACATATCCCGGAAAGGAATACCACGTAACGACCACATGAAGAAAAAGCATAACAAAAGACTTATATTTTCGAGATTTACCGTTATCGCGCTCTCGATAATCCTGCAAGCCGTGGCTATCTGGATAGGTATCTGGATAGGACTAAACAAACTCGGCTCATACCGGCATTGGATCTGGATTGCGACTTACGTTATAGGCGGTATATTGCTCGTAAGTTTAATAAATAAGGAAACCGCGGCGGTGTATAAACTGCCGTGGATTATCCTGTGTCTTGCTTTCCCTTACGCGGGCGCGATGTGCTATCTGACGTTCGGAAACGTACATTTAAGCCGCCGTATGCGAAAGAAATTCTCGGCGGTATATCGCGAGAAGAACGACGGATATTACGAACAGGAAAGAATCGTCAAAAATCTTTATAAAGACGAGCCGCAATTCGCAGGCACGTTCAAATACCTTCGGGGCGTTACGTCTTTACCCGTGTACGACGATTACGATATAGAATATCTGCCGTCGGGCGAAAGGTACTTCGAAGAACTCAAAAAGGCCCTTTCGTCCGCCGAAAAGTATATCTTTATAGAATATTTTATCGTTCAGGAAGGCGTTATGTGGGACGCCGTGCATAAAATTCTGCTCGATAAAGTGAAAAACGGCGTAAAGGTATATCTCGTGTACGACGACGTGGGCAGCGTTACCAAAGTCGCTTCCGGGTTTTATCGCAAACTCCGCAAAGAGGGTATAGACGCGCGGAAGTTCAATAAATTCATACCCGTGGTATCGATTATTCACAATAACCGCGACCACAGAAAAATAGTCGTCGTAGACGGCAAGATCGCATTTACCGGCGGAGTGAATATGGCCGACGAATATATCAACGTAACGCATCCGTACGGGCGGTGGCTTGACAGCGGCGTTATGATAAAGGGTAAACCCGTCGACAGTTTCGTCAGGATTTTTACTCAGATTTTCAACGTAAGCGGTAAACCGATAGACGAGAACGACTTCATCTGTCGCGATCACGAAAAGTTTTTAAGCAACGGTTATTGTATGCCTTTCGGCGACTCGCCCGCTCCGATAACCGCCGAACACATATCCGAAACGACTTTTCTGAACGCCATTTACGGGGCGAGAGAGTATATATATTTCGCCTGTCCGTATCTCGTGGCGGATACCGATATAAGGGGCGCCCTCGCAAACGCCGCGCGG
>FR898444.1:20643-30476 GCA_000437515.1 Acidiphilium sp. CAG:727
GCTTATAATCCCGCAGAAGCCCGACAAAAAAACGATATATATAATGACGAAATTTTATTGTTCGCTGCTTAAAAAGTCGGGCGTGAAGATATATCTTTACCGCGACGGATTCGTACACTCAAAGACGATGATCTGCGACGGAAAACTCGCTTTCGCGGGGACGGTAAATCTCGATTACCGCTCGTTCGTACATCATTTCGAATGCGGAATAATTTTTACCGACGAAAAAGCCGTAGGGCAGGTGAAAGACGATTTCGATAATCTTTTCAACGCCGAGTGTACGCCTGCGGACGATAAGTCGCTTAAACTCAACGTACTCGAAAAAGCAGGCAAAATAATAATGGATCCGTTCGCGCCGTTATTTTAACCGTCGCGACGGCATATATTGCAAAAAGATAAAAATCGACGGAAAGAAAACCGTTGATTTTTTTTATCGTTTATAGTATTATATAGGCAGGTTTTACGCCGAAAACGGCAAGAAGACTTAAAGGGAAAAATTATGAAAATGACATTCCGCTGGTACGGCGAAAACGACTGCATACCCCTTAACTACATAAAGCAGATTCAGGGTATGACGGGCGTGGTTACCGCCGTATACGACGAACCGGTCGGTAACGTGTGGCCGGTAGAAAAATTGCAGAAACTCAAAGATCTCGCCGCGAAAGCGGGGCTTGAAACCGAAGTTATAGAGAGTATCCCCGTACACGAGGATATAAAACTCGGACTGCCGACGCGCGATAAATATATCGAGGCTTATAAGCAGAACGTAATCAACTGCGGTAAAATAGGCGTTAAGTGCGTTTGTTACAACTTTATGCCCGTTTTCGACTGGTTCAGAACGAATTTATACTATAAGCATGCCGACGGTTCGACGTCGCTTTCTTATTCGGAAGACGATTTCAAAAAACTCGACAAGCGTAATCTTCGTCTGCCCGGTTGGGACGAAAGTTACACCCCCGACGAACTTAACGGACTTCTGAAAGCGTACGAAGGTATGACTCACGAGAAACTCTTTGAAAATCTCGTATACTTCCTTAACGCTATCATGCCCGCGTGCGAGGAGGCAGGCGTGAATATGGCTATTCACCCCGACGATCCGCCGTGGGATATCTTCGATTTGCCGAGAATAGTCGGCAGAGAAGAGGACTACGACAAACTTTTCGCCGCCGTGCCGGATAAGCATAACGGAATAACTTTCTGCACGGGCAGTCTGGGGGCGGGCAGATTCAACGATTTGCCGAAAATGGCGGCTAAATACGCAAAGCGTATCTATTTCGCTCATTTAAGACAATTAAAGTATACTTCCGAAACCGATTTCTACGAAAACGGACACCGGACGGGCGACGGCAACGTAGATATTTACGGAATCGTCCGCGCGCTCGTAGAAAACGGCTTCGACGGCTATTTAAGACCCGACCACGGCAGAAATATATGGGGCGAAGACGCAAAACCGGGGTACGGACTTTACGACAGAGCCCTCGGCGCGGCGTACCTTACGGGCGTGTTCGAAGCGGTAGAAAAAGATTTGAAAAAGGAGAAAAAATTATGAAGATACCTTTCAGTATAGATTTAGGCGGTAAGACCGCGGTAATAACGGGCGCGGGCGGAATAATCTGCGGCGAGTTCGCCAGGGCTCTGGCTTCGCAGGGCGCGAACGTCGCGCTTCTCGACATCAACTACGACGCCGCCGAAAAAATCGCTTCCGAAATAGGCGAAAACGCTTTGGCTATCCGTTGCAACTGTCTTGATAAAGAGAGCATAAAAGAGGCGTATAAGACTGTTAAAGAGGCTTTCGGCAAGGTTGATATAATTATCAACGGCGCGGGCGGGAATAATCCCAAAGCAACTTGCGACAACGAATATATGTTCCCCGACACTACGGGCGTAAAGGACTTTTTCGCGCTGGAAGAAAGCGGACTTAAATTCGTGTTTGACCTCAATATCACTTCGGCGTTTCTCGTCACGCAGGTGTTCGCCGAAGATATGGTCAAAACGGGCGGCAATATCATAAATATATCGTCGATGAACGCGTACAGACCGCTCACTAAAATCCCGGCGTATTCGGCGGCGAAAGCGGGCGTAAGCAACTTTACGCAATGGCTTGCCGTTCATTTCGCGCCCTGCAATATCCGTTGCAACGCTATTGCTCCCGGATTTTTCGTAACTAATCAGAACCGCGCGCTTTTGTTCGACGAAAACGGGAAACCTACGGCTCGTACCGAAAAGATTCTGGCGGCTACGCCCATGAAAAAATTCGGCGAAATAGACGACCTTTTAGGCTGTTTGTTCTGGCTCGTAGACGATAACGCAAGCGGCTTCGTAACGGGTACGGTCATCCCCGTAGACGGCGGCTTCTCCGCTTATTCGGGAGTATAAACTGTAAAATCGGCATATTGTCTGCGGTTTGCGGAAAATATATTTTGTTTTCGCAAACCGTACATTTCGCCCGTGCCGCGGGCGAAATGCCAAACGTATAGAAACTCTCGCTTTTTGCTACGCAAAACATTGATTACCAAAAACAACCCGCCCCCCCCCCCGTCTCGGGTGAGGGCCCCCCGCCGTCTCCGGAGTAGACCCCACGGGCGGGTTATTTTAGTTAATCAGCCTTTACAAGGCAAACGAGAGTTTCTATATGTTTGGTTTGCGGAAACATATCGTACGGTTGGACGGAAGAGAGAACGTATACACCGTTGCCGTCGCTCTTCGAAAGTTTTTCGCCGTCGCGGACGAGCGTTCCCGTTAAAAGCCCTACGTCGCGCGCCAGAGTCTGCGGCGAACACGATATGTATAATATCCGATCGGGCTTGCTTTCTTTTATCGTTTCTATCAACGTTTCGTCTACGCCTTGCCTGGGCGGATCCAGAACGAGTACGCAATCGCCGCCTTCGCTTCTGACGTTGCGTAAAACTTCGGGCAGGGCGGTTTCGCAAGGGGCGTTGACGTTTTCCATTTTATTATCTAATCCGTTACGGATTTTAAGGTCGTTCGCGCAGTCTACCGCTTCTTTTACTATCTCTATTCCGACGGCTTTTTTCGCCTTGGTCGCGAATATCGCCGTCAGCATTCCCGCGCCGCTGTAAGCGTCGATAACCGTCGTATCGGGCGTTATCTGCGCCGCTTTCAACGCGTCCTGATATAGTTTTCTTCTCACTCCGTCGTTGACCTGCATAAACGAACCCGGACCTATCTCGAATTTAATTCCGAGGTCGCTGCTTACAGTCGTTTTTTTACCGTAAATGCAGACGTATTCGTCCGTAAGAATAACGTTGTCGTTTCTTTCGTTGATATTCAGAAACAGACTGAATTGCTTAAAACCCGCAGACAGCGCGTCTATAAGTTCGTTCGCGTGAGGAAGAGTTTTTCCGTTTATGACTATGGTTATCATCAGCCTGCCGTCAACGTCGCGCACGACCACGTGTCTGATAAGTCCGAGTCCGGTTGCGTCGTTATACACGGATACGGAGTATTTCGTGATAAAATCTTTTACGACCGCTATTATTCTGTTGCACCATTCGGGTTGAATAGGGCAGCCCGAAATAGGTATAACTCTGTGGCTGTTCTGAGCGAAAAAGCCGATAACGCATCCGAAATTATCTTCTCTTACGGGAAGTTGCAATTTGTTTCTGTAACCGTATTCGAGTTCGCTTCTTACGGCGAGCGGAACGTTATAGTCGATGAACGCAATCTTCGAAAGACAGTCTTTTACTATTCTGCTTTTAAGTTTCAGTTGAAGTTTATACTTCAGATGTTGCAACTGACAGCCGCCGCATTTTTCGTATACGGGGCATTTGGGGCGGATGCGTTCTTCCGCCGGAGTGCAGACTTCTATTACTTTCCCGAAAGCCACGTTCTTTTTGACTTTCAGCACCTTGTATCTGATTTTTTCCTGCGGCAGGGCGTATGGAACGAAAACCGTACAGTCCTCCGCTCTCACTATGCCTTCTCCGTTGGAGCCTAAGCGCTCAACGACGCCGACGTAATCCTTATTTTTAACCATCGTAAGCCTTTTCGTCGGGCGGGTATAAGTTACGCCCGATTTTTTATAGTTTCAATCTCTCCACGGTCGAGTCCACGAATCTCTGAAATCTGTTCATCAGAAAATCGTAGAGAATAAATAAAACCGCTCCGCCGACCGTTAAGGCGAGCAGCGCGTATTTTCTGAATTCTTCGCGTTCGAAAATCGTACCTTCGGTAAAGAACTCACCGAACGTGAAATATATGAGTACGATTGATCCGACGAACCATACGGCTTTTATAAGACAGCCGAGTATTTTATTGAACTTCTTTTCTCTGAAAATATAGTTAACCGTAGGGTGAAGACCGAAAAATACGCCGTAAAGAATGAGCATCGCCGGGCTTTTAACAACGATAAAAGCCGCGAGTACGGCAGTTGCGAGATAGGAAAGAACCGCCGCTTTTACGCTCTTTTTGGCAAGCGGAATCATCGAGCAAAGACTTGCCATGAACAGCGCGGAATATTCTAAAACGTCTACGTACGCTCCGAGTATAAGGCAGACGATCGAAAGCGCGGTCGCGATTGCCGACAGGGCTATTAATTTGGAGTCGTTCATTATCTGCAGTTGCAGCAGCAGTTGAGCGCCATGTTGCAGATAGCCATTTCGCAACACCATTCGAGGCAGCCGTTACCGCCCATCTGCGAAGGCTCGCCGCCGACGTCGGAAGCCGTTTCTTTGCCGGACGAATAACTCGAAAAGTTCTTATCGGAATCACTCGAAATCTTTTTGACGAGTTTATCGTATGACGTCTTGTATTTTTCGTTGGCCGGATCCATCTGCATGGCGATTTCGAGTTGTTTTTTACTCTCGTTGAGCCAGTTCTTCTTGTAGAAAAGCACCGATTGAAGATAGTGCCATTCCGCGCCGCGTTCGTTGAAAGAGTCGAGTTTGTCCTGCGCGTCGGAAAGGTTTCCGCTCTTTATCGCTTCTTCGACGTCTTTATAAAGCCCGCTGTCGGACTTGACCGAAAACGCCTGTTCCTGACGGAGCGACGAGATTTCCTGATAGGCGGTTTCGAGTTCGGTAAGTTTTCTTGCCGCCTCGTTGCCTTTTTCGCCCTCCGCGAATCTTTCTTCGCCGTATTTCGCTTTGAGTTCGGAATATTTCGCGGCTAACTCTTCGTCGGTGCAATCAGAGGTAAGTCCGAATATTTCGTATAAATCTTTCATTTCTTTTCTATTCCTTTTTTGAGAGTTTTAAGCGTTACGCCCGGCACGCCGCGCAGTAACACGTTATCGATTAAATCGTGATTGAAGTAAAATTTCGTCGCCCGCAGATTTTCTTTAAGTCCCGCAAATACGCAGGAAAAAGCAAAATCCACGTCCTGCCCCCTGCGTTCGATAACCGTTTTTAAGTCGGGCAGTTTGCCGAAAGCGTAATATAAGGGGTTATAGTTGCCCTTTTTTACGTCTTTGTCGTAATCGTCGAGCGCGTCGACGAGATATATCCACTTGCCGAGATAGTAGAATATAAGTCCGCCGCTCTCGCTTCGTTTTTCTTCGAGCGCGTAGTCGGCGAGTTCTTTAAGCATCATCGCGAAAGGCTCGGCAACCCTGTCTAAACTGTCGCAGTTTTCTTTTTCGAGAACGCGTAGTTCGGCGTATTTCCCGGCGACGATTTTTGACATAAGCGGGTATTTTTTGTCCGCCCGTTTTTTTCCTTTTTTGAAAAACGAAGCCTTTATTCTGCCTTTTTTTTCGTCGGTAACGTCGTCTAAAAGTTTGTAATAGGCGAGTACGGCGTTAAGGCAAGCCGCAAAATCGGTAAGTCGGTCGCGTTTTGCTATCGGACGTTTTTTTATCCAGTGCGCCACGCAGCGTTTCGGTTCGATTTTTACGTCTTCGCCCGCCATATTGTGCGTAAGCGCGGAAAAGAATGCCACGTCGTAAGTCAGGGCGAGTCGAGCGACTTGTCCGCATTGTCCGCCGATGCTCTTGCACACGCCGCAATAAAGGGCTTTGTACAGAGTATCGTCTTTAATGTAGAGATATGGAGTTTCGGGTTTGATATAACCGAACATAATCGCCGCTTCGGTAACAGCGTAAACTGCCACCTATAATGAACTTTGTTAATATATTATACTATTATTTATCTTTTGTCAAAGCATTTTTCCTTCAAACCCGCATTTTACGAGTATTTCACGGCATTTTTAGGGTTTTTCGGCGAGATTTTGGCTTCGATTATCTTTTCGGCGATTCTTACGGCGTTGTAAGCCGCGCCGCGCAAGGTGTTATCGGCGTAAGTAATAAAAGACAATCCGTTGTCAAAAGCGGCGCTTTTTCTTATACGACCGACGAAAACGTCGTAACTTCCGTCCGCGTCGGTTGCCGACGGCAAATCTTTTAAGACTATTCCGCGTTTTGCCGCCAATTTCGCTTTGACCTCGTTCGTATCGAAGGGCTTTTTTACCTCTGCTTCTACGGCGACCGCGTGGCAGTTTTCAATCGGAACTCTTACGCACGTCGCCGATACGGGTACGGAAACGCCGAGTATTTTGTTCGTTTCGAACTTCATTTTTTCTTCTTCTTCCGTATAGCCGTCGGGCGTAAGATCGCCTATCTGCGGTATGCAGGTTTTAGAAACGGGCAACGGATAAAACGACGGCAAACAGCCCCGTTCCGTAAGCCGCAGGTCTGCAACGCCCTTTCTCCCGCTGCCGCTTACCGCCTGATACGTAGTATAGATTATCCGCTCTATACCGTAATTTTCGCTTATGACCGAAAGAGGCAGAACGGCTTGTATCGTCGAGCAGTTCGGGGTGGCTATAAGTCGATCGCAAGAGGTAACGTCGCCGAAATTTATTTCGGGAACGACCAGCGGAATATTTTTTTCGCGGCGAAACGCCGAGGAGTTATCCACGACGATTGCGCCCGCGGCTGCCGCAGAAGGCGCGTAACGCAAAGAAACGTCGCCGCCCGCGCAGAAAAAAACGAAATCCAGGCCTTTGAAGCAGTCTTCGCACAGCGGTCGTACGACCAAATTTTCGTTAAACGCGAAAATCGCTTTTCCCGCGTTTTTCGCCGAAGCGAACAGTCTGAGTTCCCCGACGGGAAAGTCGCGGTCTTCGAGTACTTTTATGAATTTGCCGCCGATAAGCCCCGTCGCCCCGACGACGCCTACCGAATATTTATCGTTTATCACGTTTTATTTATACGCTTTCGTTACGTTTTTAGTGAAAAATCGGCTTTATAAATTGCCATTCGCTTGAAAAATATTTACTTATGTGTTAAAATTAATCCGTATAACGCTAATTATGATGAGGTCGTATGCCCAAATTTTACGCCGCCAAGGGCGAAGAAAACAAAATATTTACTTCGTGGGACGAGTGTAAAAACTTTCTCGACGGCAGAAAGGGGTATAAGTACAAGGGGTTTGCGACGCGCGCGGAAGCCGAAGCCTTTTTGTCGGGCGAGAATTATTACGAGAAAAGCCTGCGTGAAGACCTTAAACGCGGTAACGTCGTAGCGTATACCGACGGAAGTTACGAAGAGAGCGTGAACGCGTATTCTTACGGCGCGGTGATTTTTACTCCCGACGGCAGAAAAGAAGAATTGAGCGGAAAGGGTAATAAGCCCGAATTTCTGTCTTCGAGAAACGTTGCGGGGGAAGCCGAAGGCGCGCTCGCCGCGATAAAATGGACGCTTGTCAACGGATACGGGAGGTTAAAACTCTATCACGACTATTCGGGGCTCGGAGCGTGGGCGAGAGGAGAATGGGGGGCGAAAAGTCCGATTTCTTCCTACTATAAAAAACAATTCGACCGTTACGTCAAGGCGGTAAAGGTTGATTTCGTTCAGGTCAAAGGGCATGCCAACAACGAGTACAACGAAGCGGTAGACAGACTTGCGAAAGCCGCGCTTTTCGAAAACAAAATTCTGCCCGTAAACGGAATGGGCTTCAAAATTTCGGGTACGGACGAAGCGGATTACTTATGCAAAAAGATACACGCCCTATATTCGGCGGCGAAGTACGAATACGTCAAAGACGGCGTCGTGTTCTACGTTAAACTCGAAAAGTTGGGTATATATACCCGTAACGGCGTAACCGTCGTGGCGGGCGACGGCGACGAAGCCTATTTCGTGGCTGTTTCCGAACTGGTAAAAAGACGCGGCGGAATAGAGAGAGTGCAACTCGTCGAGCAGGCTTTCGACGTCGTCCTTTCGGACGGCGTACGGGGCGTGGATATATCGCGGGCGCTTCTTAAAAGTCGTAAATATTACCCGTCGCTGTGCGTGGTTTTTGCGCTCGATTTCGTTGCCGAAAGCATACTCGAAAGACTCAGGTATTTCGGACAGAAATTAACCAGAATTTCGGCGGCGTTCAACAAAAACAGAGAAACGGGCGTATTCGAAATGACCGTCCGCGTTCCCGGCGAAGAAGAACTTCTTCGGGCGTACAACTTTTTATACAAGTATAGATTAGGGTTTGCGGGGCTCGATCTCGATTACGGGAAAGCCGAAGCGCTCGTGGACGAGTGCGAGCAGATCGTAAAGTTTAAGGTTAAGGGATTTTATGGATAACGAGATTTTGAAAATCGTAGAACTCGTAAAGGATAAGACGGATAAAGAATTGACCGTGGTGAGCGCAGGCGAAACGGACGAAACGGTCGGTTACACTCGTTTTCGCCGAGGCGGAAGAGATTATCTTTGCCGCGTGGAAGGCGATTGCGACGAGGGGCTGAAAAATCTGATAGTATCCCTGCTCGAGAACGTGTCGATAGGCGAGGCTCCGCTCGGCAAGGACGCCGCGCTTAAAAGCATAGTTACGGGCGACGCCAACGAGATAACCGTTCAGAAATACATGCGTAAGTACGGCGTACACGATCTTCCCTGCGCGGTTTTCGTGGTACATACCGTAGACGGTAAAATAACCGACGTACTCGACTTTCTGGACAATTTCAAGACCAGTCCGTGCGATTGCTCCGTTATAACCGACGAAACGAGTTGCGCGTACGTCCGTTTTCAGGACGGAATAAACACCGAAAGCGAATATAAGTCGCTGTCCGATTACGCCGATCTTTTAGCGCAGTCTTTAAGCGAGGAACTCGGGCTTAACGCGAAAATAGGCGTCGGAAGTCTGGTTCCGGGTTTCGCCGAGGCGTCGGTATCTTACAGACAGGCGCTGTCGGCTCTCAGAATGGGCGCGATTTTCGAACGGAACGCTTCCGTGTCTACGTATAAAGAATATCTTTTGGTGAAAATGCTCGAAGATATGCCGAAATACAAGTTGCAGGAATTTCTGGACATACTGTTAGAACCGGAGTCGAAGGCGATTTTGTCCGATCCGGAAATGATTACTACGGCGGAAGAATTTTTGCACACGAGTCTTAACGTGTCGGAAACGTCGAGAAATCTTTACATGCATCGCAACACGCTTATGTACAGGCTCGACAAGATAGAAAGGGCAACGGGGCTTGATATACGTAAATTTCAGGACGCTATGACTTTCAGGCTCGTAATGATACTTTACAAACTTATCGTCTGAGTACGATATAAGGAGAACGCTATGCGACAGAGAACTAAATCGGCGGTAACGGTAGCGGTAGCCGTCGTCGCGGCGATAGGAATGTTTTTAGCCGGATTTTTTGCCGGCAGGATAAAAGACCCCGACGTAGCCGCGCTCGAATTTATAGTAAAAACTTATAAAAGACACTATCTCGAATACGACGATGATTTCGTGAGCGTAATGTCGAAGAGTATTCTCGACGAATATTCGGAATACTACACCAAAGAAGAGTACGCCGAATTGAAGAAAATATCTTCGGGCGTTCGCGGCGGTATAGGCATATATTACGGCGACAGAAGCGACGGCTCGGTC
>FR898444.1:30481-33400 GCA_000437515.1 Acidiphilium sp. CAG:727
CGACGGCTCGGTCGTTATAGCGGAGGTACTCGGCAATTCGCCCGCCGAACGCGCCGGGATAAAGGCAGGCTATATCGTTAAGGGTTTCAGAAAATCCGTCAACGAAAACTTTACCGAAATTAACGGCAGACAGGAACTTAGCGACGCGCTCGCTCCGCTCGCGCTCGGCGAAGAGTTCGTGTTAAAACTCGAATATACGGACGCCGACGGCGTTCACGAAAAAGAATGTACTCTTGCGAGAAAAGAGTACAGACAAACCTACGTATACTATTCGGACGCAAGCGGCTCGTGGCGTTTCTCGAACGGCAACGAAGAAGATATGGACGATTTGAAGTTCGAACGTTACGACGAACCGATTGCGGATTTCGGCGACGATACGGCTTATCTCCGTTATACGCTTTTTTACGGTACGGCGAACGGAATTCTGGGTTCGGCGGGGCAGATAGAAGAAGCGTTGAAGAAATTTACCGTAAGCGGCAGGAGTAAACTGATACTCGACCTGCGCGGAAACGGCGGAGGGTACGTGGATATATGTCAGTCGGTGGCGAAATTCTTCGTCCCCGCTCCCGAAAATTCTTTCTCTCTGATAGCGACCGCCGAATATAAAAAAGACCCGAAAACCGATAAGAGTAAAACCGAAATTTTCAAGTCTTCCGCGATAGAGTTCGGAACTTATAATTATACGAAAATCATCGTGCTTGCCGACGAGAACACGGCTTCGGCTTCCGAAATGCTTATCGGCGCGATGCTCTCTTACGATACGCAGGATAAAATCGACGTGGTGCTTGCCCCGTCGAAAGACGACGACGGACAAACCGTTTATAAATCTTACGGCAAGGGCATAATGCAGACGACCTACGTCAATACGTTCGGCGGCGGTGCGTTGAAACTCACTACCGCAAGGCTCGTCTGGCCGGACGGAAAAACCTGTATCCACGGGGTCGGCATCACGAAATCGCTCGAAGGATACGAGAAAAAAATATACGAAAGCGCAGGATCGGATCCGCTCGCCGTCGCGTTGGGTCTGTGCGGCTAACATACTTCTGGCAAAGATTTGCCGAAACAGGCAAAAAAGACGACTTTAAGGCTCGATTGGTTCAAACGCAATTACATGTGGCTAACCGAAATAACCCGTAAGCGAGTTTTCTATTTCCGACGGAACGACGTTTTCTATCGGCGACAATTTATTCGCGACTTCCGCGGACGACGAATTTTTCACTTCGTCGTCCGCTTTTTCGTTTCGTCCGGGTTTTGCCGCCAGATCGGAAACGAGTTTCATAAGGGAGGCCGCGTCGAGATTTCCGTCGAGCGTACGCGAAAATTCTTCCGAACAGAGAAAATCTACGGTTTTGTCGCTTACTCCGAGCAGATTGAAAACGGGTCTGAACGAAGCGAAATCTATATGCGACAAAAATTCGGTGACGCTTTTCGTTTTTTCGCCGCCGAATAACACCAAAACCAAAAATATGGGCAAAAGCGCGTTCATTTTTTATCCTCGGTAACATTTATACGTAAGTTCGGCGTAAAATATTATATCGGAGCAAAACGAGTGAAAGATTTTTCGGAATTTACGCCTCAGGATAAGAAGGAAACGAGCGGATCGGGAGATATAAATTCGCAATTTATGAAATTCGCTTCGGATTACGAGGGCAAAAGTGCGGACGAGGTCATGTCGGCTATACTCGCCGAAGCCGAAAAAGGTAAGAAAAACGGAACGCTGACCGACGAGGACGTAGACAGATTTGCCTCCGCCGTGTCGCCGTTTCTGACGGATAAACAGCGTAAAATGCTCAATGTGATAGTTAAAAAGATAAAGGGGTAAAAATTTTTTAATCTCTTCATTTGATTTTACCGTATCAGCGTAATTGTCGTGTTGAGCGTAAGCGAAACGTCGCCCGGAAAGGCAAAACCGTCGGACCCGATATTACGGTAATACGTATTCCGCGGTAATCCACCCTTTCGGAAAATTCTTCGGCTTCGCCTCGGAATGACGGAAGACTAAGGGTTTAAGGTTCGGAATACTCGGACTAAAAATCTTTGGCGAAAGAAATTTCGTCGATTGCCGTGATTAACGCCTTTATTTCGCGGCGGGTGTTCATCGGCGACGCGCTTACCCGAACGAGTCCGAATTTTTCGGTGCCTAAAAATTTATGCATAAGCGGGGCGCAGTGATAACCGCCGCGTACCGCTATCGCGTAATCGTCGGATAATCTCGCGGCGATTTCCTGCGAGGGGAGTTCCGTGTGTTCGAACGCGACCGTTCCGAACGGATTCGGCAGAGAATATACCCTTAAAAAAGGCCGCGCGGAGAGTTCGGAAACGAGATAGTCCGTAACAGCCGAAAGTTTTTCGGCGGAGTAAGAAAGCGTGGACGAAACGTATTTTACGCCTTCTTTCAGCGAGCATATCGCGGGCAGGTTGAGAGTGCCCGCTTCAAGCCGTTCGGGATAGTCCTGCGGCATGTCTTTGTTGAAGGAGTCGCTGCCCGTTCCGCCGCGGATAAAAGGACGGATAACCGCCTTATCGCCGAGTATAAGCAGCCCTACGCCCTGAATCGAACATAGACCTTTATGCCCCGCAAGGCACAGCGCGTCGGCGTGAAGATTTTTAATTCGCAACGGAACGTGCCCGCCCGCCTGCGCCCCGTCCACGATATATTTTATATTCGTTTTTTCGAGCAGTCTGCCGACGGCGACGATATCGTTCGGCGCGCCGTTCACGTTGGACGCCGCGCTTAAAACCACGAGTTTGGTGTCGGGCGTAAGAGCCGCTTCCACGTCTTTTGCGGTTACGCCCGAAAGGGCGGAAGAGGGTTTTACGAAGTCGAGATAAATCTCGTTACGGCTTTCTAAGTCGTACAGCGGGCGAAGAACGGAATTGTGTTCGGTAACGCTCGTCAATACCCGACCGCCGCGCTCG
>FR898444.1:33469-34809 GCA_000437515.1 Acidiphilium sp. CAG:727
CGTGAATACGACTCTTTGGAGTTTTGCTCCGAATAAATCGGCTGCCGCTTTACGGGTTTCGTATACGGCTTTCTGCGCCTTTACGGCGAGTTCGTGTCCGCTTCTGCCGGGGTTGGCGTTAAGGTATTTTATTGCGTTTATCGCCGCTTCGGTTACGGCGGACGGCTTGAATCCGCCCGTGGCGGCGTTGTCGAGATATATCATACTAAAATTGTATTTCATTGTCGCGTTATAAATGCGTATTATTCTTGTCTGATATACAAAAAGGAGAAAAAAATGAGGTATTGCATAGCGGTTTTCGCTTCGCGGACGCAGGTTTACGAATTTGCGGATATTCTGCTTTCGGGCGGAATAAACGCAAGAGTTATAAACACCCCCGCCGAAGCGCGTATAGGTTGCGGGGTTTCGGCGAAATTTCCGTATATAAACTATCCGTACGCAAAAGGAATAGCAAAAAGGTTTTCGTCTTTTCGGGGATTTTATCTTTTGGAAGGCACTCCGCGCGGAATGAGAGTTACCGCGTTGTGATTTTTGTTATTGCCGAAAATAAAAAATACTTTCAAAACGCCCGATTTCTGTTGTGAAATCGGGCGTTTTGTGCTAAAATCGAAATATGACCGAAAATAAAGCGTTTCAGATGATTGACGCGCTCGAAAAACTTTATCCCGACGCGAAACCGGCGCTTAAATATAAAAATCCTTACGAACTTCTCGTCGCGGTGGTGCTTTCGGCGCAATGTACCGACGAGCGGGTCAATAAAGTTACCGAAAAACTTTTTAAGGTTGCGGATACTCCCGAAAAAATGCTCGCGCTTACTCAGACCGAACTCGAAAGATATATCTATTCGTGCGGGTTTTATCACGCGAAAGCCGAACATATTTTGTCGGCGAGCCGGGATATAGTCGACAAATTCGGCGGACGGGTACCCTGCGCGCGCGAAGAGTTGCAGACGCTTGCGGGGGTGGGCAGAAAAACCGCCAACGTGGTTTACGCCGTCGCTTTCGGCGGCAACGCCATCGCGGTGGATACTCACGTTTTCCGCGTGGCAAACAGAACGGGATTAGGTCGCGGTAAAGACCCCGCGGCGGTCGAAAAGGCGTTGATGAAGGCGATACCCGAAAACGAGTGGTCGAAGATGCACCATTGCCTTATATGGCACGGGCGGCTCGTCTGCCATTCTCGTTCGCCAAAGTGCGGCGAATGCAAGATAAACGCTTTATGCGAGTACGAAAATAAAAACGATTGACAGGTAAAATATGTTCGTAGATAAATTTTTAGACAAAGAAACGATAACTATAAAATCGGGCGACGGCGGCGACGGAGCGGGTTCGCTTAAGCGG
>FR898444.1:34876-36391 GCA_000437515.1 Acidiphilium sp. CAG:727
GCAAGGGCGGCAGTATTTATTTCGTTGCGGACAGGCACCGTTCCAGCCTTATCGACTTTATGTATAAGCGCAAATACGTTGCCGAAAACGGCGGCAAGGGCGGCACTAACAAGTGCCACGGCAAAGACGGCGAAGACGTATATATAAACGTACCGCTCGGAACGGTCGTAAAAGACGCCGCGACGGGTAAGATTATTTGCGACATGTATGAAAACGGTCAGACCGAACTCGTTCTGGAGGGCGGCAACGGTGGTAAAGGGAATCTGCATTTCTGCACGTCCAGAAGACACGCCCCCCATTTTTCGCAGGCGGGCGAAAAGACCGAGGCGAGAAAGATAGTACTCGAACTCAAAACTATTGCGGACGTAGGGCTTATAGGTTTCCCGAACGTAGGAAAGTCTACGCTTTTGTCGAAAGTTTCGGCGGCAAGGCCGAAAATCGCAAACTATCACTTCACGACTATGGCTCCCAACCTCGGAGTAGTGAAATATTACGACGATTCTTTCGTGTGCGCGGATATTCCGGGGCTTATAGAAGGCGCGGCGCAGGGCGCGGGTCTGGGTACGGAATTTTTAAGGCATATCGAAAGGACGCGTTTACTCGTACACGTGGTGGATATTTCGGGTAGCGAAGGCAGAGATCCTTACGAGGATTATAAAAAAATCAACGCGGAACTCAAAGAGTACGGCGAAGAACTCGCCAAGCGCCCGCAGGTTATCGCGCTCAATAAATGCGATTTGCCCGAAGCCGAAGAAAACGCGAAAGCGTTCCGCAAAAAAGTCGGCACTCGTAAAAAGATTTTCAAAATTTCGGCGATAAACGGCGAAGGCACGGAAGAACTCGTAAAATATCTGCTTTCGGTACTGGCGGAGATGCCCGCTCCCGCGCCGATAGAACACGAAGAGTTCCGTTACGAGAAAGAGGACGTAAGAAAATTTACAGTCCGGTACGACGAAGAAGACGGCGTATACGTGGTAGACGGCCCTATCGTCAGATTGCTCGAAAGAAACGTAATTTTAGACGATATGGATTCGATTGCGTATATGCATAAAACGCTTAAAGATTACGGCGTACTCGACGCTTTAAGGAAACTCGGCGTAAAAGACGGCGATACCGTCTGCATAGGCGAAACCGAGTTCGACTATATCGATTAAAGGAGTAAAAGATATGACTACGAAAGAGAGAAGTAAATTAAGGTCGTTGGCTCAGACTATCGAGCCGATAGGTCAGATAGGCAAGGGCGGAATAAGCGACAACATGATCGCCGGGCTTTCGTCCGCGCTGGAAGCGAGAGAACTTATAAAAGTAACGGTGCTTAAAAACGCCGAAGACGAAGCGAAATATCTTGCGGACGATTTAGCGGCGGAACTGAATGCCGAAGTCGTATGTACGATAGGGCATAAAATCGTATTATACCGCCGCAGCCTGAAAGACGGCGTAAAACATATCGAGTTTTGAAACGCGTCCGCAATCACTTGCGAACGAACAGACAAAAAAGCCCGCCGCGACGGTTTA
>FR898445.1:0-3937 GCA_000437515.1 Acidiphilium sp. CAG:727
TCGTCGCCATGCAGGTTGACGCCGCAGTCGAAAACCCTTCGATTGCAGACGTGTACGAAGTTGGAGTAGTATGCCGTATCAAACGTTGCTCGCGTATGCCGGGCGATAATTTAAGGGTAAACGTAGACGCGCTTTACGCGGCGAGAATATCGCAGGTATATTCGGTCGACGAATACTTTTCGGTAGCGGTAGACGAGGTTTTCCCCGACTACGGCGAAGCCGCCGAAACCGAGGCGTATTGCCGCTTCGTCAAAGACGAAACGCGTAATTATTTTCTCTCGATAGGCTCTAAAAACGTAAAAGAACCTTTCCCCGCGATACTCGCCAACGAAGACGCCAACGCGTTTTGTAACGCCGCCGCTTACTATTTCAACTTCAAAGAAGCCGACAAACAACGCGTTCTCGAATGTTACGCTGTAAAGGATAAACTTCGTATTTTTTACGAACTTCTCGTCAAAGAAATCGAAATTAAAAAGATTCAGAAGACGATCGGCGATAAAGTCAAGACGAGTATCGAAAAAAATCAACGCGAATACTATCTTCGCGAACAATTGAAAGCCATACACGAAGAACTCGGCGACGACGAGGACGAAAGGGCGAATTACGAAAAACGGATCAAAGACAAAAAAATGCCCAAAGAGGTCGAAGAAAAGGCTTTGAAAGAACTTTTCCGTATGGGCAAGATGAATCCGTCCTCGCCCGATTATACCGTTCTCGGCGCTTATCTCGACTGGCTTCTCGATTTGCCGTATAACGAACAAACCGTAGATACGGCAGATATAAAAACTGCCGAAAGGGTGCTTGACGAAGACCATTACGGGCTTGAAAAGGTTAAACGAAGAATTACGGAATATCTTGCCGTATTGAAACTCACCGGTAAAACGGGCGGATCGATACTCTGCCTGTTCGGACCTCCGGGCGTAGGTAAAACTTCTATCGCCAAGTCGGTCGCAAGGGCGCTCGGCAGAAAATTCGTGCGTATAAGCCTCGGAGGAGTCAAAGACGAAGCCGAAATCAGAGGGCACAGAAAGACTTATATCGGCGCTATGCCGGGCAGAATAATTTACGCCATGAAAGAGGCGGGTACGGCAAACCCCGTTATTTTGCTCGACGAAATCGACAAACTTTCAAACGACCTTCGCGGCGACCCCGCAAGCGCGCTTCTGGAAGTTCTCGACCCTGAACAGAATTCGGGTTTCAGAGATCGGTATATCGAAGCGCCTTACGATCTTTCCAAGGTATTGTTTATCACTACGGCGAACTCTCTCGATACCGTTCCCGCGCCGCTGCTCGACCGTATGGAAGTCGTCGAACTCAACGGTTATACCCGTAACGAAAAATTCGAAATCGCAAAGCGTTATCTCGTTCCCAAACAGAAAGAAAAGAACGGGATAGCGAATTTCGACGTAAAATTTTCCGACGACGGAGTTTACGAACTTATCGACGGCTATACGCGCGAAGCGGGCGTCAGAAATCTCGAACGCGAAATTGGCAGCGTATGCAGAAAAATCGCTACGATTTGCGCCGAAAACAAACGCAAGAAGAAATTCGTAATCGACGCGGACGAAGTTAAAAAATTGCTCGGCGCGGAAAGGTTTTCTTATACCGACGAACTCCGCAGCGACGAAGTCGGCGCGTGTACGGGGCTTGCCTGGACGTCCGTCGGCGGCGTTACTCTTACGATAGAAGTCGCGCTGATGAAAGGCAAGGGCAATCTCTCGCTAACGGGTAAACTCGGCGACGTTATGCAGGAAAGCGCGAAAATAGCGTATTCGTTCGTAAGGCTTCACACCACGGAACTCGGAATCGATCCGACGGTATTTGAAAATACCGACGTTCATATCCACGTTCCCGAAGGGGCGACTCCGAAAGACGGACCGAGCGCGGGCATAACGATAACCACCGCCGTTATATCGGCGTTTACCGGCAGAAAGGTGCGCGGCGACGTAGCCATGACGGGTGAAATCACTCTCCGCGGCAAAGTGTTGCCGATAGGAGGCCTGAAAGAAAAATCTCTCGCCGCGTTCAGACTCGGTATAAAAAATATAGTTATCCCCAAAGGTAACGTAAAAGATCTGGAAGAAATACCCGAAAACATACGCAAAGAAATTAAATTTTACCCCGTCGAAACTATGAAAGAAGTTTGCGACGTAGCGATTAAAAATGCAGATAAATAACGCGAAATTCATAACGTCTGCGGCAAGTCCGTCGCAGTTTATAAAAAGCGAAAAACCGATAATCGCCGTAGTGGGCAAATCCAACGTCGGGAAAAGTTCGTTCATCAATGCGCTCGCGGGTATGAAAAAACTCGCGAGAACTTCCGATACGCCGGGCAGAACCCGACTCGTCAACTATTTCGATTTCGGCGAGTTTATCCTGGCGGACTTGCCCGGGTACGGCTACGCGAAAGTTTCCAAAGCCGAAAAGGATAAGTGGGCGGATACTATGGAAAAGTTTTTCGCCGATAAAACCGCTTACGACTACGTTTTGTCGCTCGTGGATATTCGTCACGACCCGACGGCGGACGATATAACGATGATCAACTTTCTTCATTCGTCCGCAATAGCGTTTACCGTAATAGCGACCAAAACGGATAAAGTTTCGCGCATGCAGGTAAAACAAAGGATTAAAGCGATTGCAAACCGCTTCGCTCTTACAGAAAACGACGTGTACGGAATTTCTTCCGAAACCAAGGCGGGTAAAGAAGAAATTCTGTCTAAACTCGATAGCGTAACAGCCGTTATTAAAGGAAATAAGTAAATGACCAGACAAAGACTTACCGTTAAAAAAGTGCTTTGCGACGCTCACGCTCATCTGACGGCGGAAGAGGTATACGAAAAAGCCAGGCTTATCATGCCGGATATTGCTCTCGGTACGGTTTACCGCAATTTGGGAATTTTGGTCGCGAGCGGAGAAATAGTCAAGATCGAAGTTACGGGCGAAGCCTGCCGTTACGACGGCAATATAACTCCGCACGAACATATAGCCTGCACGGTTTGCGGCAGGGTGGACGATATCGAAATAGACGGGTTAGACGCGCTTATTCGTTCTCGTAAAGACCTTCGCATAAGCGGATATATGCTCACGTTATACCACGTCTGCGAAAAATGTCGCAAAAAAGTGTAAATCGGCGTTAAAACGCTTGACTTTAAGTAAAAATAGATATAGAATAACGCTATCAATTAAATAATTTCGGATAGAGGCGCAGACCTCATAAGTAGCAGTTTGCATTACGCCGCTCGTACGGCGCGGATTGCGAAAGGGTGGTTTGCCGAAACGGCGCGGTTTTCGAGAATCGCGATTCGTTGGGCGACGGAACAATATTTCGTCGACTGTCGTTTGTTTGCAAACGGAGGGCTATCGTGATATTTTGGTTTTTACCGACCGCAATATTGCTTTATGGCTTTCGTTGCGGTCGTTTTTTTGTGTCCGCGGCGGGCAATCGTCGCGCTTCCGAAGTTGAAGGAGCAAGAAATGAAAAAAAGATTTATTGCGCTAATCGCTCTATTTGCGGTTTTAGTTACGGTTTTCTCGTTTACTTCCTGTAAAAAAGAGACGAGTGCAGACGTGATTAAAATCGGAATGGAATGCGGTTATCAACCGTATAACTGGACGCAACTTTCAAGCGAAGGCGGGGCTGTGCCTATATACGGTAAAGACGGATTGTACGCCAACGGTTACGACGTAAAAATAGCGAAGAAGATTGCCGACAAACTCGGTAAAAAACTCGAAATTCACGCTTACGACTGGGATTCTCTCGTTCCGGGCGTAAGGTCGGGCGCACTCGACTTCGTTATAGCGGGTATGAGCCCCACCGACGAACGCAAAGAAAAAATAGACTTTTCCGTACCTTATTACGAGTCAAATCTCGTTATCGTCGTAAGGGCGGACGGCGATTATAAAGACGCGACGACTTTGGATGATTTCAGCGGTGCTG
>FR898445.1:4015-5717 GCA_000437515.1 Acidiphilium sp. CAG:727
GAGCCAATCGGCGTTCAAAGATTTCCCGACGATGATAACCGCCCTGAAAAACAAGACGATAGACGGCTACGTTGCGGAAGAGCCGGGCGCGCTCGCCGACTGTAACGCGAATTCGGAGTTTAAGTATATTCCGCTCGTCAACAACGAAACGGGTTTTACGATACCCGATATGTCCAACGTAACTCTCGCCGTCGGAATGAAAAAAGGCTCGCCGTACGCCGAAGCGGTAAACGAAGCGATTAACGAAGTGAGCGAAACCGAAAGGGCAAGTTTAATGTCGGAAGCGGTAGAACAAGCCGAAAAACTTGCAGCCGAAGTAACGACCGAAGATAAAACGTTCTTCAAGTCGGTTGCCAACGTTATAAAAGTTTACGGCGTTCAACTTCTCAAAGGTATAGGCTATACGTTGCTTATATCTCTCGTGTCTACCTTAATCGGTTTGATTATCGGTATTCTGATAGGTATCGTAAAAACTATACCGTTATCAAGAAAACGGTGGCTCAGGTGGTTGCAAAAAGTTATAAATTTCCTGCTCACGTGTTATATCGAAGTGTTCCGTAGTACGCCGATGATGGTACAGGCGATGGTTATCTATTGGGGTTATGCTTTCGTTTCGGGCGGAACGACGCTTCCGCTTTTGCCGTCGGCTATATTTATCGTTTCTATAAACACAGGCGCGTATATCGCCGAAATCGTAAGGGGCGGAATAATGTCTGTCGATAAAGGTCAGTACGAGGGCGCGGAATCTATCGGTATGACGCATTTTCAGATTATGCTTCACGTCATAATTCCGCAGGTTATACGTAATATTCTGCCCGCAGTTTCCAACGAATTCGTAATCAATATAAAAGATACTTCGGTGTTGAACGTAATCGGCGTCGCCGAACTCTTCTATCAGGCAACCGTGGCGGCGAAAGCAACTTACGCCATATTCGAAACTTACGCGATAATCTGCGTGATATACTTTATTCTTACGTTTACCATAACGAGGCTTTTAAGACTTCTCGAAAAGGCTCTTTCTGGCAAGAAAAATTATACTATATGCGGCTCGCAAAGTGACAGTGCGGCAATGATTAAAGTACAAGAGGAGGGCGTTCCTAATGACTAATCCGGTAATAGAACTTAAAAACGTAACGAAATCGTTCGGAGATCATAAAGTATTAAAAGGCGTAAATCTGAAAGTCGATTCGGGTGAAGTCGTATCCGTAATAGGCGCGTCCGGTTCGGGTAAGAGTACTATGCTTCGTTGCATAAATTTGCTTGAAAGACCCGACGGCGGCGATATTTTATTCAACGGCGAAAGCATTTTCGGGCAAGACGTGAATATTGCTGGTTACAGAACGAAAGTCGGAATGGTTTTTCAGTCGTTCAATCTGTTCGAAAATATGAACGTGCTCAAAAACTGTACGATAGGTCAGATAAAAGTGCTTAAACGCAGTAAAGAAGAAGCGGAAAAAGTCGCGCTTAAATATCTCGATACGGTCGGAATGGGCGCGTTCGTCAATGCTCGTCCGTCGCAACTTTCGGGCGGGCAGAAGCAAAGGGTGGCAATCGCCCGCGCGCTCGCAATGGAACCCGAAGTTCTTTTGTTCGACGAGCCTACTTCGGCGTTGGACCCCGAAATGGTCGGCGAAGTTCTGCTAGTCATGAAACGCCTTGCCGAAAGCGGGCTTACTATGATAGTCGTAACTCACGAAATCCA
>FR898445.1:5757-7301 GCA_000437515.1 Acidiphilium sp. CAG:727
GTATTTTCGCGCGTGGTGTTTATGGACGGCGGAGTGGTCGCCGAAGACGATACGCCCGAAGTCATATTTAATTCGCCTAAAAACCCGCGTACGCAGGAGTTTTTATACCGCGTTCTGAATAAAGATATATAAAAGATAAAATATTACGCCGTTTTCTCGGTAATTTCGGGAAAACGGCGTATTTTTATTTGCTTTCTCATTCGCGACGTGATATACTCTTACGGTATGAAAAGTATAACTTATATAACCGCATTGCGCGGCAACGATATGAATTGCGTAACGTAGGAGAATCACATGCCGCTTGGTAAACACGTACTCGGTACGGTAAACGAAAAACGAATATACGGCACGGCGAAAGTCGGCGAAAAAGGTCAGATAGTCATTCCGAAAGAAGCGAGAGATTTGTTCGATATAAAAGCGGGCGATAATCTCTTGGTTTTGTGCGATAAAACGTGCGGAATAATCATCACCCGCCTCGACGCTTTAGACGACGCCGCAGGCAAAATAATAGAAAAAGCGAGAAAATAATATGTTTTACGAGGCTTATAAAAATTTAGGAATTTCAAAAGAAGTCTACGAGTTCGGCGAAAAAATTATCGACGGACTAAAGGGCAGATTCGATAAAATAGACAAAATCGCCGAATACAATCAATGTAAAGTTCTTTCGGCTATGAAGAAAAACAGAGTAGACGTGGCGTGTTTCGCCGCTTCCACGGGGTACGGGTACAACGACCTCGGCAGGGACAAAATCGAACGCGTTTACGCCGATACTTTCCATACCGAAGCCGCGCTCGTCCGCCCGCAGATCGTATGCGGCACGCACGCGCTTACGGTCGCGTTGTCGGCAAATCTGCTCCCCGGCGACGAACTCTTATCTCCCGTCGGCAAACCTTACGATACGCTCGAAGAAGTTATCGGCATAAGGGAATCGAAATGTTCGCTTAAAGAATACGGCGTAACCTATCGTCAGGTCGAACTTTTGCCCGACGGAACTTTCGATTACGACAATATCGCCAAAGCGATAAACGAAAAGACCGCGCTTATAACCATTCAGAGAAGCAAAGGCTATCAGACGAGACCGACTTTTTCGGTTAAACAGATTGCCGAACTTATCGCATTCGTCAAAAAAGTAAAGCCCTCGGTCAAAGTAATGGTAGATAACTGTTACGGCGAATTCGTCGAAACCGAAGAGCCGTCCGATTACGGCGCGGATATGGTCGTTGGTTCGCTTATCAAAAACCCCGGCGGCGGACTTGCTCCGATAGGCGGGTATATATGCGGTACGAAAGAGTGCGTAGACAGGTGTTCTTATCGTCTTTCCGCTCCCGGACTCGGACAGGAAGTCGGCGCGAGTTTAGGCGTTCTGACGAGTTTTTATCAAGGATTTTTCCTTGCTCCGACGGTCGTCGCCGGCGCGGTAAAAGGCGCGATTTTCGCCGCTAACATCTACGAAAAACTCGGTTTTAAGGTCGTTCCGAACGCCACGGAAGACCGCCACGATATAATACAGGCGGGGGGAGACAAAAAAGAAAAAAGGCAGGTTG
>FR898445.1:7308-9169 GCA_000437515.1 Acidiphilium sp. CAG:727
CAAAACCGAAAAGGGCATGCTTGCTTTCTGCAAAGGCATACAGGAAGCCGCTCCCGTAGACAGTTACGTAACCCCCGTACCGGGCGATATGCCGGGGTACGAAAGTCAGGTAATAATGGCTGCGGGCGCGTTCGTACAGGGCTCGTCGATAGAACTTTCCGCCGACGGACCTATAAGAGAGCCTTACGCGGTATTTTTTCAGGGCGGCTTGACCTGGGCTCACGCAAAAGTCGGAATTTTAATGTCCTTGCAGGAAATGGTCAACGCAGGACTCGTAACGTTATAATTTTACAAAGGAATTTTTATGTGGTTTTTATACTCGATAATCGCTCTCGTTTGTTGGAGCGGTTCGGATTTGTTTTCAAAAATAGGAACTAAGCAGGACGATAAAAACAGTCATTGGAAAATGATTTTTGCCGTCGGACTTATGATGGGGTTACATTTTATCGTAACTTTGATAGGCGGGGCTATAATTAAAGACCCCGAAAGCGTACCGAAGTTTGTTGCGAGTTTATTTTATACCGACTTCACGTTCGATAAGTTTTTGATATATTTACCCGTGGCGTTTGTATATATATTGGCTATGTTTTTCGGGTACATCGGGTTAAGGTATATAGAATTATCTATATCGTCTCCTATATGCAATTCGTCGGGTTCGCTTGCGCTTATTTTATGCTTTGCGATTTCGAAATTGCCGTATAGCGGTTTTAGAGAAAATCCCATCGAAATGGGTTGGGAGAGCATTATAGGCGTTGTTCTCGTTGCAGTGGGTATCATATCGTTGGGTTTCGTTGAAAATTTCGAAGACGAAGAATTAAGGCTTAAAAGGCAAGAAAAATCAAATAAAAAATACGCAAAGAGTTTTCTTGCATTGTTGATTCCCGTAATATATTTAATCATCGACGCGTTGGGCGGTGTCGGAGATTACTTGATAGGCGCGTTCAGTTCCGGTGAAGATGCGTTCATCCCGGAAATATCGGAATACGCCGCTAATTCGTCTTTCGAGTTTACCTTCCTTATTTTGGGTGTTATTGCTTTTTTAGTTCTGAAATTCAGGAAAAAGGACACGAAAAACTTATTCAACAACAAAGGAATGTATATTGCCGGCTTTTTTGAAACGATCGGGCAAATTTTCTATATGGCAGTAATGTTTATGGTAAATTCCGGCGTTAAGGGGTCGGCTGCGGGTATGGTAATCATTTCTGCATATTGCGCGTTGTCTGTTGTATGGAGTGCCATATTCTTAAAAGAGCGCTTGTCATGGAAGCATTACCTGACTATAATTATCACTTTTATAGGTATAGTTTTGCTCGGTATTTTCAGCGATGTATAACAAAAAACGCATAATTGCGGCTTAATCGACTTCGTTCGGGTTCAGTCGCAATTTTTTTTAATATATTTTATATATTAACTTGAAAAATATCGTTCGTTGTGGTATAATCGTAACATACTGGAAACTTGCCGCGAAACGCGGCGTTACCGGATGGGAGCGATAAAGTGGGCAAAAAAGCAAAAAGCGATTTTTTAAGTAAAGAATTGTGGGGCATGGTGTTGACCCTGTTTTCCCTTATTCTTCTTTTCTGCATGATAACGGGAGATCTCGTATTTTACAAATTCGGCGGGGCGGTACAGTCCTGTCTTTTGGGTCTTACGGGATATTTCGGCTATCCGCTTCTGGTGTTTTGTCTGCTCGACGGAATAATGATGATTATCGGCAAAAAGATAGTCCGCGGAAGCGGAATCGTCAAGGCGATCGCTTTGACGGTTTTCTTATGTTCGTTGTTCACTATTATTCAACTTGCAACGACCGACATCGGGCAGGATTTTTATAAATACGTTCCCGAATGTTACAATAAAGGAT
>FR898445.1:9217-9449 GCA_000437515.1 Acidiphilium sp. CAG:727
GGGCGGCGCGCTCTTCGGGATGATAGCCTGGGGATTGGGTAAATCGCTTTCGGTATACGGGGCGTATATTTTGCTTTCGCTTATCGCTTTGGTAAGCCTTTTCGTCGTATTCAAAGATCTGATATTCAAAAAGCCGGCGATCGACGAAGCGGCAACGCCCGGGAACGGCGAAAATCAGTCTGAAACTTCAACGGACGGGCAACCTGCGTCGGTAAATCCCAAACGCAGGAGA
>FR898445.1:9525-10785 GCA_000437515.1 Acidiphilium sp. CAG:727
CGGCGCAGGAAGCGCGCAGAAGAAGCGAACAGATTATAGGCTCGGCGTTCGGCGGTCGGTCGGATTACGGTAACTATGCTCAACATAACGGTTATCAGAGCGGTAACGCCGTCGGCGGAAACGCTTACGGAGGTTATTCGCAGGGCGGATATAAAAATTCGGAACCGGGCGGCGGACAATCGTACGGGAACGCGAACGCTTCGTCTTACGGAAGTTACGGCGTACACGATACCGACTATTCCGCAAAAAGCGATTACGGCACTTACAGCGAAGAATACGGTAAAAGCCGCGTCGAAGACGACGATTTCGCAAAAACTCCGCGCCGCATAAATCCGGACGGTAAAATCGGCGATTACGAAAAGGCGGGCTACGGTTCCGCTTCGGACAGAAGCAAATTCGAAGACTACGACGATTACGCGGACGAAGAGCCTATCGAAAAGAGCAATATTTATATTCCGGAAAATTATAAAGAAGCGGTTAAAAAGTCGGATTATCCCACGGATAAATACGCAAACGACGAAAGCGACTATCAGGACGAAGATATAGAAAAGGCGATAGAATCGGAAATTATGAGCGACGCCAACAATTCGGCGACCGACGACGAAATAGTCGATTTTTCCGAGCACGACAATCCCGTCAGGGGAAGCAACGGTAAATCGTCCGATCGCGGGGCAAGAGATATAAAACCCGAAAGACCCGCGGCGAGAAGACCCGAACCGATAAAACCCGCAGGCGAAAAGCCTGCCGCTCCCAAGCAACAAAACCCCGAAGAAGAGCAGGAAGAAATCAATCCTTACGATCAGATGCCGCTCGACTTCAGGTACAATCAGCCGCCGCTCGAACTGTTCAAGACTTATAAGAGCGTCGAAGATTACGGCGCGATAGAGTACTTTAAGCAAGAAAAGGCTACGACCATAATGAACACGCTTAAAGTTCTCGGCGGCGTAAACGTCAAGATAGTAAACATCGTTCACGGACCGACTATAACCCGTTTCGACCTCGAAATCCCCGACGACGTATCGATAAAGAACATTATGAAGTACGGCGACGACCTTAAATTAAGGCTGAAAACGGCAAGCGAAATCCGTTTCGCAACGATACCCAAAACGCCGTTTATCGGGGTGGAAGTCGCTAACGACACGAAGTCTATGGTAGGGCTTCGCGACGTACTCGAAAGCGAAGTTTTCGTAAAGGCAAAGCCTTCGTCTCTGACCTTCGCGATAGGTAAAAACATAGTCGGCGACCCCGTCGTTGCGGATA
>FR898446.1:0-1610 GCA_000437515.1 Acidiphilium sp. CAG:727
TGCCGGTACTGGATTGACGTTGCAAGCGGGGAATTACCTCGTCGAATACTCCGCAAACGCAACGGGCGCGACCGATAGCGCGACTTTGGCGGCATATCTTGACGGCACGCAAATACCGCAAACGGTTTCTACCGCCACCGTAACTTCTACTTCGGAGGTTCAACCCCTTTCCGGAAGATACGTCGTTACCGTTCCGAGCGGAGGCTCTACTCTCGATATAAGAAACGGCGGAGCAAACGCCTTTACGGCAAATAATCTTTCGATTACCGTCATACCTTTAAGTTAAACGATAAAACGCCGCCCGAAAATTTCGGGCGGCGTTTTACCGTAAAAACAATTACTCAACGTCAATATATTAAATTACGCATTCTTCCGTTAGTCAATTCAACGTATTCTGCTTTTGCCAAATAATACCTATTTATCTGACACAATTTAATATCTGTATGAAGACAAATAAACTATAACTCTTAAATTATCCGGCGTATAATAAAAAAAGTACGACGAAAGCCTCAGCCATGAATATTGCTCACCTTCACATGGCAGATATTCTTCGGGTATTTTAAAATTTTTCCAATTATTATAATCAAAAAACGAACTTTCAAAATTCTTATCTTTTATATTTGAAAATTCATAATTACGTAACCATTCGGTAGGTTCGGATGAAAACTCAAAAACGTAATATCGAATAGTTCCGTCCTGAAAGTATTTTACATTGTATTGATAGAGCATATTGGCTTCTTTAGGCATCTTTACGCCTGTAGTCTTTTTTATTTGTAATTTTGCGTATGTTGAAGAATTTTCAATAATAGAATCGCAATTTATATTTATACCGAAAACAAATATTACGGCACAAACAAGTAATGTTATTATTTTTATTTTTTTCATAACAAATCTCCATATTTAATCTCAAATAAATTGTACATTAAAATGTTCAAATAGATTTTACGAAGTTCAATCTAATCTTTGTAAAAAATAATATAATTTTTATAATCTTTCAAAGTACACTTAATGAATTCTCACGTATACAATCAGACATAGTTTGTTCGGTATGTATTCCATGTCGACTCCGTTAAGTTCTAACCACATGTAATCATCTAAGGAATCAACCCGATATTGTTCAGGTACGCCAACCTTTTCGGCTCTGTAATCAAGATCTTTTTTAAGTAATTCGTTTTTTTCATCAGAGAAAGAATTGCTCATCAGCCATTCTGTCGGTTCACTTTTGAATTCGAAAACAGAATATTGCTCATCATTCTCCTGCCAAGACGTCCTGCGATAATAATGGAATACCATTTTAGCGTCTGACGGTATTTTTACACCCGTAATGTCTTCTATTCTCGATTTTGCATAAGCGGGAGTTTTTGTAACAACCGCTCCACATGCTTCGTCGGCGTATAAAAGGAAGATAAAATTACAAATCAATAAAATTATTTTTTTTATTAACATATCCGCTCTCCTTATATATTAGTTGCATTATACGATGACAAAGTGAAAATGTCAATAACAAATGTAATTTTTTTTAACCTAATTTTAATAATGTTATAATTTCTTTGATGTTGACTATAACAAATGAAATAATAACGATAAAACGCCGCCCGAATATTTCGGGC
>FR898446.1:1621-2427 GCA_000437515.1 Acidiphilium sp. CAG:727
GTTTTGGGGGGGGGGGCGTTTTACCGTTTTATATTTTATTTTACATCTTTAACTTTTGCTCTGACGGGTTTTTGCATGCAACCGATAATTACGAATAAAATTCCGAGAGCAAACAACATTAAGACGAAAAGCCACAAAATAGCCGTATCCTGTATAAACGGCTTAGCGAAACAATAAACGCCGAAACTTACCATCGCTACGGCAACGAAAAACCAGGCGGAAGAGTATTTATACGTAGTAACTCTCGACAGGTAAAACGCCCTTAACAGTTCGACCACGCCCCTGCACCAAAGTACGAGTCCGAATATTTTGCACGCTCCTTGAATCGGAATAACGTCGAATTGCGTAAAAATACAACCGAGCGCGATAATCGAAAGAGCGACGAATTCTATTATCGTCAACACCTTTACTATACCGTTTGACGATACCGCTTTCTTCCATAGATAACCTACGAGATACGCAACGATTATCGCCGCGATGATTATATCGATAATCGTCATACCCCAGTCTTTGAAAAAGACGTCAGTATTACCCCAAATCGGCGCAAATATTACCGCCGCGACGATACAGAATGCGCCGAGGAGTATTTCTACCCAATAATTTTTAGTTTTTTTAGTATTGAAAACGTTTTGCATAATATTAAAACAATCCTTTTATTTTTTCCGAATCGTCGACGTCGATATTTTCGGCGGCAGGAATTTTAGGTAACCCCGGCATGGTCATAACCGTACCCGTGTACACGACTATGAAACCCGCCCCGCTCGACACTTTTACGTCTCCTACGTGGATATTAAAACCTTTCGTCG
>FR898446.1:2442-3371 GCA_000437515.1 Acidiphilium sp. CAG:727
CCTTTCGGCGCGCCGAGAAGAGTCGCGTCGTCGGAAAAAGAATATTGCGTTTTGGCAACGCAAATCGGCAAATTGCCGTAACCTTGTTTTTCGAGAATTTCGATTTTCGCTTTCGCTTCGTCGGAAAACTCAACGCCGTCGCCGCCGTAGATTTTTTGAGTTAAATCAACTATCTTTTGCTCTATCGGCTCGGCTAAATCGTAAGCGCAGGTAAAATCATTATCGTTTTCACATAATTCAACGACTTCTTCGGCGAGTTTTTCTCCGCCTTTGCCGCCGTTTGCCCACACGGACGAACGAACGACGTTTACGCCGAATTTTTTACACGCTTCGTCGACGAGTTCGATTTCCGCTTCGGTATCGGTCGGGAATTCGTTGATTGCTACGACGGTCGGCAACTTATATACTTTCGTAAGGTTTTCGACGTGCCTTATCAGATTAGGCATACCCTTTTCGAGCGCTTCGAGATTTTCGGCGTTCAGATCTTCTTTTTTAACTCCGCCGTGGAACTTCAATGCCCGTACCGTGGCGACGAGAACGACTGCGGACGGTTTAATCCCCGCCGCCCTGCATTTGATATCGAGAAATTTTTCCGCGCCCAGATCCGCGCCGAATCCCGCTTCGGTTATACAATAATCGCCGAGTTTAAGCGCGGTTTTAGTCGCAATTACCGAATTGCAACCGTGCGCGATATTCGCAAACGGTCCGCCGTGTATTATTGCGGGCGTTCCTTCCATGGTCTGAACGAGATTGGGTTTTAACGCGTCTTTCAGAAGAGCGGTCATCGCGCCCTGCGCTTTCAGATCTCCCGCCGTAACGGGCTTACGGTCGTAGGTATACCCTACGGTTATTTTCGCAAGTCTGTTTTTAAGGTCGGAAAGCGATTCGGCAAGACAGAACACCGCCATTATCTCGCTTGCAACCGTTAT
>FR898447.1:0-1318 GCA_000437515.1 Acidiphilium sp. CAG:727
GACTAACGAAAATTTTCGTTAGTCTTTTCATTTTTGCTTTGAAAAACACACAACTTTGCTTGCAAAGTATAGTGTGCTACACTTTATAGAAAATTATCCATAAAAGAAATATAGGTTTGTAATTAAAAGATTACCAGTTTGTTTCTATATCCACAGATTTGCTCCACACACTAATAAAAGGGTGAGCATGGTCATCTTGTCTAAAAAATACCCATTGTTCATTTTCATCATCAAAATGGTTATAACCATTTTTAACAAACAATTCGATTTTTATACCATTATCCATAACAATTTCAACGTCGTATAAAGGGGTAACACTTACCGAAATTACAACACCACCTTCAATCTTATCGCGGTGTTTTTTTACAAAATACGATTCGTCGTTATTCTCATCATTTTCCCTATCCCAATTTTGATAATCAAGAGTCGTTACAAGAATATCATTATCTTGAATAATTCTTGTTAAGCCTAATGCGTGAAAAGCATAGTCTTCAAATGAGAACATCATCATTTCACAAGCAAGGTTCAACTTTTCTAATTTTTTTCCAACGATTACTTGAAGATATTCGTTCAATGTAGACTGATAAGACATATTTTCCCCGTAACTATTTATCTTTTATTTAAATTATTATATCAAATATCAAATAAAAAATCAAATTGTTATATATAAAAAAAGAAACTCGACTTTAAAAAGTCGAGTTTAATAAAATCTCTATGGGAAGAGCGATAATTTCCGCTCCCTTTTATTGTAATCTGCTTTTAACGTCTTTTCCATACAACGATTTGCGCGCCGGCGGTTTGCCAGAATTTATATTCGCCAACGAAATACTCTTCCATGACCGCAATATATCCCATATTCTTTTCGCGAACGAAAACGGTAACCACGACGTAATCGTTATACGTTCCGAGATAGCCGTAAACGTCCACGGCGTATACGTCGCGACCTTCCAACTCGGCGTAAAGCCTGCAATCTTTTTTTATCGCGTTTTCGGTTTCTGTCGGAAGCGTAGCGGGAGTTTTGCCCGCCGGTACGAAATCTTCTTCGATTTTATCCTCGTTGAGTTCTCTTCTCGAATTGTAGAACGCCATACTTTTCAGGTCTTCGCTTCCGAAACACCCGTTTATATAAGCGTCCGCAAGCGAGAGAATTCTCCCTTCGGTTTTCTTGTCTTCGTTTTTAGAAACGGGCGCGAAAAACATAACTATCCCCAATAATAACGCCAATAATTTTTTCATCGTTATCCCTCCTTGCAATTTAAGTGTATCACGAAAACCTCGATTTGTCAATAGCGGAATAAAAATTTCACAATATCGGCTT
>FR898447.1:1354-2064 GCA_000437515.1 Acidiphilium sp. CAG:727
CCGGCCGCGGTCCCCCCCCCCCCCCCCCCCCCGACAGTAAGGAGGTTTTAGTCGATGACTATGTTGTGCGATTCGGGAAGAGCAGGTTTCTCTTTGGGGATGTCTATCGTCAAAACGCCGTTTTCGTATTTCGCTTTGACTGCTTCTTTGTCGACGTCGCCGACGTAGTAACTCCTCGATACGGAGCAACTTCTCTCTCTTCTGATGTAATTCTCTTTCTTTTTGTCTTTTTCGCCGTTTTCTCCGCCTTCGCAGGTTCTCTTCTGCGCCGAAACGGTCAGATAGCCGTTTTCAAGCGAAACGTTCACGTCCTTTTTATCAAAGCCCGGAACTTCTATATCCAGAACGTAAGAATTTTCGGTTTCTTTGATGTCGGTCTTCATAGAATGATGTTTTTCTTCATAGAAAAGCGGTTTGAAAAATCCGCCGAACGCGTCGTCGAAAAAGTCAAGTTCGTTATTCCTTTTGTTTTCGTTGTTCATTAAATAATTCTTCATATAAATCACCTTTCCTTATATTTTCTATTTTAGCAGTCGCCCGTTTCAAGTGTTAGCACTCTAACCGTTTGACTGCCAACATTATAACACCGTTTATACGCGTTGTCAAGTGTTTTGAATAAATTTTTGCAAAAATTTTTAATAATTTTTTCGACAAAGTTTTTGCCCGGCGAAAGACGAAGAATAATAAACTCCGCAAAAAATCACCCTTCC
>FR898447.1:2132-20119 GCA_000437515.1 Acidiphilium sp. CAG:727
GCGGGGGGGGGGGGGGGGGCGACCTGCCGAGGGGGTTTCGCTTACGCTCAACATGACGGCAAACAAGCAATCTGTCATCCTAAGGTTTACCGAAGGATCTCCTGGAAAGGCAAAACCGTCGGACTTTTTGACCTCTTCCGTCGGCATCGCCGCCACCACCTTGGGCAGGGTCGCCCCCCTTTTGTCGCTTCGCGACATTTTCCCCGTTTCATCGGGGACATTTACCCCGATAGGGAAGGCTAAACGACTATGTCATTACGGGCGGGAAGCAATCATATAATAAGGTATGTTTTTTTCTAAAATGCACGCCGCGGGCAACGATTACGTTTATATCCGCGACCAAGACTACGAAACCGAACGACTTGCGTACTTATCGCGTATTTTTTCCGACCGCCGTAAAGGTATAGGCGGCGACGGGCTGATCTGCGTAAAAAAACTTGACGAAAACGCCATACGCATGCGGATTTTCAATTCGGACGGGAGCGAAGGCGCGACTTGCGGCAACGGTATGCGTTGCGCGGCTTTATTTGCCGCAAAATATCTCGGTTCAAGGCGAAACGAACTCACCGTTAAAGCGAAAGCAGGCGATTATCCCGTGCGGCTGTTCTTTGACGGAAAAGAAGTAATTGCCGAAGCCGATTTCGACGAGCCGCGCGAAATTTTCGGCGGCGAAAAACTATTCAAAGCGCTTTCGCCGTTTATAAAAATCGACAAAAATAAAATGTTCGCCGTAAATGCGGGTAACGATCATTTAGTGGCGGTCGGCGGAGAATTTAACGCCGAAATCTACGCGAAAGCCGCATTCAGATCGGGTTTATTCGCGGGCGGCGTGAACGCGGAAGTAATTTCTTTTTGCGGTAACGATATAAAAGTTTCGGTTTTCGAAAGGGGAAGCGGATACACTCTCTCCTGCGGGAGCGGAGCGGTCGCCTCGGCGTTCGCGCTAAAAAAAATCACGGGCAGAACCGAGTTTACGCTTAAAATGCCCGGCGGCGATTTATCCGTTGAATTTTCGGACGGAATCGCCACGCTCAAAGGCGAAATAAACGAGGTTTTTACGGGAAAGGTCGACTATGAAATTCAATAAAAATCCGTACGCGCTGCCGAAAAATTACGTCTTTAACGAGATAAGGGAAAAAGCGGCGGAATTAAAAAAAACGAGCGGAATAAAACTGATAGATTTAGGCGTGGGCGACGTAAAATTACCCCTGTTTCCGGCTACCGTTTCGGCAATGGCGAAAGCCGCCGAAGAACTCGGAAACGCCGCTATGTTCAAAGGATACCCTCCCGCCGAAGGATATTTATTTTTGCGTGAAAAGATAGCCGAAAAGCGTTACGGCTCAGCGATTTCTCCCGACGAAATTTTCGTTACTGACGGGGCGAAAGGCGAACTCGGATCCGTCACCGAACTCTTTGAACGGGGAATAAAGGTCGGCTTTACCACGCCGTGTTACCCTGCGGCATTGGAAGCGAATATCGCCCTCGGGAACGAAGTAAAATGCTTAAAAGTCCGCAAAGAGGACGATTATCAGCCATTACCGCCGCAAAACGAAACTTTCGACGTTATATATTTATGTTCGCCGTGCAATCCGACGGGCGCGACTATAAGCCGCGAAAATTTACGGAAATGGGTAGAATACGCAACGGACGAAAACGCGGTTTTAATATTCGACGCAGCCTACTCCGACTTTGCGTCGGGCGACGAAGTTAAAAGCGTCTACGAAATTCCGCGGGCAAAGGAATGCGCCATAGAAATAAATTCTTTTTCTAAATCTATGGGTTTCACGGGGGTAAGATGCGGTTACACGGTCGTACCCAAAGCCGTCAGCAAACTTTACGAGATAAAAAAGCGGCTGCAGAATATCCGTACTAACGGCGTTTCGTATATCTCGCAGCGCGGAGCGGAAACCTATTTTTTGCCCGAAGTCGAAAACGAAATAAAAAAACGCGTGGAATTTTACAAAACGAACGCGGACGTAATGAAAATCGCTTTGAAAAACGCAAATTTGTGGTATAATAACGGTAGGTCTTCGCCGTACGTGTTTTTCGCCTGCCCGGATGCGGAAACTTCGGAACGTTTCTGCGATCGGTTGTTATACGATTTCGGAATAATATCCACGCCCGGCAGCGGTTTCGGCGAAGGCGGCGAGGGTTACGTCCGGTTATCGGCGTTCTGTTCGCGGTCCGACGCGCTCGAATTTTCAGACAGAATGAGATACTTTTAATTATTCGTACGGTCGTAACGCCGACGCCGTAAATAAAAACGAAAAAGGAAAAACTTATGAAAAAACAATGCGGAATTTTAATGCCCGTTTTCGCTCTTCCGGGCGACTACGGAACGGGTACTTTCGGAAAAGAAAGTTACGACTTTATCGACTTTCTGGTTAAAAGCAATCATTACGTATGGCAGGTTCTGCCCCTCGGTCAGACGTCGTTCGGCGACAGCCCTTATCAGACCGTTTCGGACAAGTCGTTAAACCCTTATTACTGCGATTTGGAAGATCTTTATAAGCGGAATTTAATCACCGTAAACGAACTTGAAAACGAAAAAAGAAAAGTAACGAAAGTAAATTACGCCGCATTATACAATCGCCGGTACGCTTTGCTTAAAAAGGCGTATTCGAGGTTTACACCTACCGACGAGTTTTTATCTTTCGTAAATAAAAAAGAGTTTTACGACTACGCCGTTTTCATGACGTTAAAATCCGTTTACGGCTGCAGAGAAAACTTCCCGGAAAAACTTAAATTCCGCAAAAAATCCGCCGTCGACGAATTCGTCGCCGAACGTTACGACGAAGTTTTATTCTACGAATTTATTCAGTTTATCCTTAAAAAACAATACGCAAAACTCCGCGCTTATGCGAAAGAAAAGGGCGTAAAAATTCTGGGCGATCTGCCTCTTTACGTCGCGGGCGACGGCGAAGAAGTATGGCGCGACCCGTCCGTATTTTTGCTGGACGAAAACCTTAACCCCGAAAAAGTAGCGGGCGTTCCTCCCGATTACTTTTCCGCCGACGGGCAACTCTGGGGCAACCCCGTTTACGATTACGCCGCCATGAAAAATAACGGCTATCGCTGGTGGAAAAGCCGTTTGCGTTTCGCGCTTAACCGCTACGATTTTCTTCGTATCGACCATTTCCGAGGGCTTGACCGATATTGGGCTATTCCGAACGGCGAAAAGGCGGTAAACGGAAAATGGGAAAAAGCCGACGGATTCGAAATCTTATGCAAATTCCCGAAAAACCGTCTTATAGCCGAAGATTTGGGCGTTATAGACGACGGCGTAATAAGCCTTATGAGCCGCCTCAGCTTACGCGGAATGAAGGTCTTGCTGTTCGCATTCAACGGCGATAAAAACAACCCGTATCTTCCCGAAAACGTAGACGAAAAAAGCGTTGCGTATATCGGAACGCACGACAACGACACCGCCGTCGGATATATAAACAAACTCGGTAAAGACGAAAAAAAGCGTTTCGCAAAAGCCGTAGCGGGCTACGCGGGGGTAAAACCGTCGTCGCTTGATTCGGCTAAAAAAATCGCGGACGCGCTTTTGAACGTTCTCTACTCTCTGAAGTCCGAAATCGTTATTTCGTCCTTTGCCGACGTAAACGCGCTCGGCAATAATTACCGCATAAACGAGCCGTCAACCATGGGAAACTGGACGGTAAGATTCCCGAAAAAATATTTCACCGACGAAACCGCCGCGAAACTCGCATTACTTGCGGCAAAGAGAAAGTAACGACGTAAAAAAAACGGCGACGGGAAAATTCCGGCGCCCCCTTTTTCGTTGTCCGTCGCCGCTTTTTACGTTGAATATTATTTTTCGTTTTTATTTGCCCAACGTTCTTTCAGGAAAAACGCCGCGGTTTTAGGTTGGCGTTCTCTCGTGAACACGCCCTTGCGGTTGCCCCTCGCGCGCATTACGCCGTCGCGGGTTTTGAAGTCCGCAAAGTTCCACACCTGTTCACCGATTACGTACGGTATGGTATCTAAAACCCTGCAAGTCTCTTTTAATATGTCGCGCTGAAATTCTTCCGAGAACATTTCGCTCTGTACGGAATGGAATCCCTCTATCGTGTCCGCGCCGAATTCCGTAAGCATCATCGGCTTACGGAACTTTTCGTAATACTCCCCGATATCCGCAAGGATAAGAGGTTCTATGGCGCGTATATTGGACGGTTCGTCGTACCAACCGTAATAGCGGTTGACGCAGATTATATCCGACATGTCCGAAACGTGACTGACCTCGAAAGACTTGGTGGACTCGACCAGCGTTACGGGCAAATTCGTCAGACTATGCGCCAGATCGTAAAGTTCTTTATAATACGGGCGCGACGCTTCTTCGTAAGTAGCGGTTTCGTTCGCAAGCGAAATCATAACCACGCACGGGTGGTTTTTATCCCTATCGATCATGGTCGACAGCGAGGCTTTATGTACTTTAAGAAGTTCTTCGTCGACTCTGCCCTTGCCGAAAGTATAACCGCCCCAGAATCCCACGCCCACGGCGGGACACTCGTCGATAACCATAATTCCGTAACGGTCGGCAAGGTCTAAAATCTCTTCGGCGTAAGGGTAGTGGCTCGTGCGGAAAGAGTTGGCGTTTATCCACTTTAAGAGTTCGAAATCCCTTACGTTCACGGCGGTGTTGTTGCCTTTGCCCGAAATAAAGAAATCTTCGTGCTTACCGAAACCCTTGAAGTATACGTATTTATCGTTGAGCATCACTCCCTTTTCGTCGAACGACACTTTACGCACGCCGAAAGTCTGCTCGTAACAGTCGTTTTCGGTTTCAACTTTCAAGGTATACAGATGCGGGTCTTCGCACGACCAAAGTTTCGGGTTTTTAAGTGTGATATCTCCCGTTTTCGCGGTAAGAATTTCTTTATCGCCGTCGAAAATCGTATATTTTACGACTTTGCCGGAAGTCTTTACGTCGACTTTGATTTTTTCGTAATCGCCGCCGACGACGGTTTGTATCACGACGTCTTCTATTCCGTCTTTCGGAAGAGAATAGACGAGTACGTCGCGATGAATACCGGTAAAATTATAGAAGTCGAATTTTATAACCTGTTTCTGCCCCGAAAAATATTTCGAAGCGTCTATAACCGCTTCTCCGCCCGTAGTTTTCCAGAGTCTGATTTCGTCGGCGGGAACGAGTTCGCCCATCGGCAGAGTATGATTGGTCAGGCGGTTGTCGATAACTACCGACAAGCGGTTTTTGCCCTTGAGATTTTCAAGCGGCAGATCTACGGGAAGATACCCGTTGAAACCTTCGCCTATTTTTACTCCGTTCAGGTAAACTTCGCTTTTGTGGCTGACCGAGCCGATCCGAAGCCTGTACGAAACCTTTTCGTCTGCAGGCAGCGAAAATTCTCTTTCGTAAAGGACTTTGCCGATATAGTTCGCCTTATCGCGATCGGTTAAAATATCGTTCATGCTGGCAGGTACCGCCATAGGCGATACGTCAAAAGATTTTTCGCCCGGAATAAAATCGTCCGAAACGAATTTATAATTCCATACGCCGTTTAAGTTAAGCACGCTTCTTTTTTCGTTGGATTGCGGGTATAACATAGTTTATCCGTCCTATTGCTGTATTTTATACGTTTTTATTTATTACCGTGAAGGCAGTCGATATAGAATTTCCAGTCTTCGCGGCTGAAAAAATGTATGCCTTCGCGATGGAAAAATTTAATATTGCCTTTATCGTTTTTCTCGCCGATTCCGGGGCGTTTTTTCCGTTCGTAAAGCCCGGTTAAACCGAGTTCTTTATAGGCCTCGCCCGCCGCTTCTGAGCAGAGATATTGCGCGTCGGTATCCGCCCAATCGTCCTCGCTCGCCGCCACGACGAAAATCTTTCTCGGCGCGACCGACGCCTCGAGGAAATGCTGATCGAAAGGCATCGCGTTTTCGTTTTTATTATACGCGGCGTTGAAGTGCGGAGTAAACCAATAGGGAAATACGTTCGTTATTTTCTCCACCGTTTCGCCGCGTTTGTCGCGTGAAATCGCCGCGCCGCAGCATCCCGAGCAATTAACCATACACCCCGCGAAATTTTCGTCCCTCGCGGCGGTTAAAAGAGCCGTCTTGCCCAGCCGCGAATGACCCGCGACGTAAAGTTTGTCTTTTGCGGTATAGCCGTTTTCGAGAAGGTATCTGCCGACTAAACTCGCCGCGAAAGACCACAGCGTGAGTTTGCCTGCCGAGTAAAGGTCGTTTCTGTCCGAAAAAAGCGGCGCGATGCCGACGGTGAAGTCGTTATCGTCCGTCGCAACGTCTTCGTAAGACAGGTGAGCGACGGAAATCCCGCCGTCCATAAGTTCTTCGACGGGGCAATATTTGGTCGGCAAAAACGGTTTGCCGAAATCGAGCATAACGACCGTTTCGTATTCCTTTACTTTCGTCGGGACGAATAAATCGCAGATAAACGAAGCGGTTTTCCCCTGCTTTTCGAGATCGAATTTAAGGGCGGAGTGCTTCGTTTTGCCGCAGAAAAGATAGTATTTGTTATCGAAATCGGGGTCGGTTACGTCCGAAACTTTAACGGTAAGATCCGTTTCGTCCGCGTAGCCGTACTCTTCTTTCAATATGAGCGCAAGCGTTTTTTCGCGGTCGATTTTTCCGTTTTCGTCGCGGATAAAATCGGGCAGCGCGAGGTTTTTATCGTATCTCGTTCCGAAAAGTACGGAATCGAATTTCAAAGTTTTCATAATTATAATCTACCCCCGAAAAATACTTTGACGCCGCTTTCTTTTCTCGCAAGCGTTACGTCGTTTAAGTGTTCTGCGCCGTCGTTATAGCCGTACTCGCAGAAAGTAACGTCGGGGGTAAGAAGCGCGCGTTCGTTTATAACCGAGCCGCCGAGTTTTTCGACCGCGGTAACCTCGAGTTTTTTGCCGTTCGTCAAAAGCCGGAGCGACGACGTGAACAGCGAACCTTCGCCGACGCACGACAAAGTAACGTATTCTACGGGTTTATTCTTTATCGCGATACGGAAAGTATGCGTTCCGCCCGCGTCGAAAGATACGAGCCCGGGTTTGATCGCGCCGGTATATTCGGGCGTTTCTTCCTTTTCGCCGGCGTACTTTACACGCACTTTTATTTTCGGCGAAGAAAACGCGTCCGGCGTCACCATGTCGATATACAGAACGCCGCAACCGATATTTTCTTTTATCTGTTCTTTAACCGATTTACAGAGATTTGCCCTGTAATTTTTAGTATTTTCGAACTGCCCCTTCGCGCTCTTTATTCCGTCACGGTATTTTTTCCACAATTTATCGGCGTTTTCGTTGATTTTCAAAAAGCCTTTTTCTATTTCGTCGAGTTTTTCGTAAACGGAAGAAAAGTCTTTTTCTCCCGCTTCGTATCCGTCGAAAATCTCTTTGCCGAGATAGTGAAGCCGCATTTTAAGAAGTCTTTCGTAATCCGAATCGAAAATATCGGTCAGGACGTCCGCCGCTTCTCCTTCCGCGTTTTTCAACGAGGCTTCGAGTTTGTCGACAAGTTTTTCGGCAAGTCTTCTTTCGGTGAGTTTTACGAGGCTGTCGTCTTCGGCGATTTTACCGACCGACAGATTATACAGAACGTCGTTTAAGATCGGATCGCGATAAATTTCTCTCGCGGCAAGATCGTCGCTCAGTATTCCGGCGTAAACGTTTATCGCGTCGTCTTCCGATTTTATTTCGCCGTTCCAGAGTTTCGCCGCGTAGGCGATAACTGGATAAGATCCGAGATAGAAACTATCCGAACACTCCCACTCGGTCATAAGCATACCCATAGGCGAGTGTTTAAGCGCGTAATCGGTAAGCGTTTCGAGATTATACGTCGCGGAAGTCTGCCGCCCCCATACGCAACAGAAATATTCGAAACCGAGTTCGTCGTAAATCGAAAGCCAGTCTTTGCGGACTCTGCCCGTCCAGTGTCCTTTGGTTTCGCTGCCGATAAAGTTATAATTCCAGTGTCCGAGCAGAATATCTTTCGGAAGGTCGGGCAGAATATCGTAATATTCGAAAAAATCGTCCCACATCATCATACGCTTGCCGAGTTTTCCGGCAAGTTCGTAGTCGTGAAGAACTTGTTTCAGGAAAATATCCTTTTTCGTTTCGCCGTTTTTAATTCTCTCTTTGCACGCCGGACATTCGCCGAATTCGAAAATTTCGTCGAGCCCCATGTGTATGTATTCGCCGTGAAAAAGCGCGGTTACGTCGGATATGTATTTATCGAAAAATTCGTTGAGCCCGGGGTTGGAAGTACAACCGACCGCTCCGCGCGGATATATCGCGGGCGCCCAGCCTCTGCCCTGCGTTTTCTCGTCCGGAAATTCCGCAAGGTGAGCGAATTCTTTGTAAAAGAGCAATTTTTCGACGTGATAAAAGTTTTCGAACGCGGGAACGGCGGTAAGTCCGGAACTTTCGATATAATCGACTATCTCTTTCATTTCGTCGAGAGAATACGTTTCGTTCTCGTCGAAATGCGGAGTGTCTTCCGTTCTTACGCAGGTTTCAAGGTATAAAAATATGGTGTTATAGCCGTATTTTTTCGCTTTATCGACGTACGTTTTCACGTAGTCGATCGTTTCTTTCTGCCTGGCAAGGTCTATCTGCAAAGCGTACATTTTCATAAAATTTTTCCTCTGCGAAACGCAACCGTTTTACAGGCTTTCGCCGTCGGTTATTCGCCCGTTTATTTTAACATACGCGACTTTATCTCGTCAAGAAATATTTCGAAATTAAATACGAAGACCGCATTTTAATATAAATTCTAAAAAAATAAGTAAAAATATGAATAAAAAATAAGTAAAATACGAATAAGTAAAAACGCGGATGCAACGCATATCCATTAGAGATTTGATTTTACCGTAACGTACACTACGCGGTAAACCTCCCTTCGGTGGATTCTTCGGCTTCGCCTCAAAATGACGGTTAATAAAACGCGCAACTGCGATAATCGCTCTATACGGTGGTTTTATACCGATCGTAACAATCGTCGAAATAGAGTTTTATCCCCTCCGAGATGACCGTTGCGATCTTCCATATCCGCGCCATTCTGACAAACCCCAGATCGGTTTGACCCGACCTTTTTTCGGTCACAACTCCGATTAAATTCGCGTCGCCGACGGCGGATAAACTCTTGCTTACACCGAGTCCGGGCTTTAACGCTCCTTCGGAAATTTTTATCGTTCCGACCTCTTCGCTTTTCCCGACCGCCGCGTCTATCGCAAGCACTTTGTCCAGCGGATGGGCTTTTAATAAAAACTTTTTGAGCGGTTCGATTTCTTTTGCCGTAATGGGGTTGGCGAACGAGCCGTACACGAACGTTCTGCCCTTAATCGCTTCGCTTAAAAAACTCCCGACCATAGGGCCTAAACTGTCGCCGATAACGGCGTCCGTACCTATACACGCGACTATGAATTTTTTACCTTTGAAAATCTGCGACAAAAAACCCGAAATTCCTCTCGCGGAATATTCGTTTTCGACGTTAAATCCTATACTTTTCATATTAATATTATTTACACAAAAAATATTTGTAAACTTGCTTGCAAAATTTTCGGGTAAGTGTTATAATGGGAACATAATTGATAATCGGTGTTTCATAAGTTGATACGGAGGTCGTCTTATGGTTGTTGACATAGTATGCGGCGCGCTGCTCCTTATTTTCGGGCTTTTCGGCGTGTTTAAGGGCTTCGCCCGTCAGATATTCAAGTTTGCGAGTTTCTTCGCCGCCGTGATAGGCGCGTTTTTACTCGTAAAGCCCGCGTTCGATTTCTGCTACGCTCTCGGCTTCGGCAAAAGTTGGTACGATGTGATGGCGGGCGCGTTTAATACGGACGGCTGGCTCGGCGCGTTGGGTAAAAAGATTACGGATTACGCCGCTTCCTGCGGTAAAACGAGCGGTCAGTTCTGGGCGGGCATCGTAATGAACGCCTGTCTTTTCGTCGCTCTCGCCATTCTTCTGGGCTTGGCGTTCAATATCCTCAAAAAGATAGTTTTCCCGATAGCGGATATGCCCGTAATCAAGGTTTTCGACCGTATTTTAGGTTTGGTTCTCGGTTTGTTCTGGGCGTGCCTTATTATCGTATGCGTCATACTTCTTCTCGATCAGGCGATCGCTCCGAACGTAAAAGCGGTAAACGACTGGCTGTTAAAGACGAAGGCGGATTCGCCGGTAGTGGGCAAATACCTGTGGGATTATATCGATAAGATCGGCTATGCCATCTACGATATAGTCAAATTTATCTGCGGGAAAATCAAACTTGCGTAATTTAATTTATAAATAAAGCGTATTCACCGCGGGCCGGAATCCGGCTCGCGGTTTTTATATTCCGACGGTTTTGCCTTTCGTAAGACACTTTCGGCACTACACGATAACGACTGTCTTTGCGAGACCCCTTGCGGGTCGTGGCAATCTCGAAGATTGGAGTACGTCCGTTTATGCAGCCACTTCGCCCTCTATTGCGGGGATCGCCACGCTACGCTCGCGATGACGGACTTGAACTCCCCCGGAAGGGTGGTTCGATTCAAGAGTCGTTTGTATGTCCGTAAAGTAACGAATCGATAAAAAGGGGTTGATAAAGTTTCTTTTTCCGTTTTTTTCGTTTGCGTATTTACATTTTTTGTGATATGATATATAATACTATAACTATAACTATTGCGGTCGAAAACTATGCGATCAAACGACCACGGTCGTCTTTGCGGGCTGAGCGTTTAACGTTTATTCCGGGTTCGCGTCTTATAACGACCTTACGCCTTTTATAGTTAAATAACTCGGGAGAGGTTAAATGAAGAAATCAACTAAAACAATTATTATCGTGGCGGTAGTTCTTATCGCCGTGATAGGGGTGTTGTCTCTTGCGGGCGTTCTGACAAATTCGGCGAGAAAGAAAACGACTTCCGAATTTTTCGGTTACGCGGGTATCACCGTAGAGGAGAGCGCAGGCGGCGAAGTCGTCTATAAATTCAATAAAGACAACTGCAAATTCGACAGCATTCTTATCGACACTTACACGATTAAAGGTCTGAAAGACGGAAAAGTCCTTTACACGACCTACCGCGACATTTACGCCGCCACCACCGAAAACGAACTCAACCTTCTGAAAGCGCACGGAATCGCTTACGACTGCGCAGACCCGAATTCCGGTTCTTTCTGGTCGAGTCTTATCATGCCCACGATTATGCTCGTTCTCGGCGTACTGGTGTTTATGTTCCTTATGCGGCAGATGGGCGGAGGCGGAAAAGGCGCGATGGACTTCGGTAAGACGAAGGCTCGCGTGACGCAGAATATAAGGGTTCGCTTCACCGACGTCGCAGGCGCGGAAGAAGAAAAAGAAGAACTCAAAGAAGTAGTCGAATTCCTTAAAAATCCCCGTAAATTCTCGGCTCTCGGCGCAAAAATCCCCAAGGGTGTGCTTTTGGTAGGCCCTCCGGGAACGGGTAAAACCTTGTTTGCGAAAGCGGTTGCGGGCGAGGCTAACGTTCCTTTCTTCTCGATAAGCGGTTCCGATTTCGTAGAAATGTTCGTCGGCGTCGGCGCAAGCAGAGTAAGAGATTTGTTTGCCATGGCTAAAAAGAGTATGCCATGTATAGTCTTCATCGACGAAATCGACGCCGTAGGTCGTCAGCGCGGCGCAGGATTGGGCGGCGGTAACGACGAAAGAGAACAGACTCTTAACCAGTTACTCGTACAGATGGACGGTTTCGAAGCCAACGAGGGCATTATCATCATGGCGGCGACCAACCGCGCGGATATTCTCGACCCCGCTCTTCTTCGTCCGGGCAGATTCGACCGTCAGATCTACGTCAACATGCCCGACGTAAGAGGCAGAGAGCAGATTCTTAAAGTACACTCGCGCAACAAACCCCTTGCCCCGGACGTCAACTTCAAAGTTCTCGCCCGTATGACTTCGGGCTTTTCGGGCGCGGATATTGCCAACCTTATGAACGAAGCGGCTATTCTCGCCGCGAGAAATGACGAAAAGGCGATTACCAACGTAGATCTTTACGAGGCAATCAACAAGGTAATAATAGGACCGCAAAAGAAGAGCCGACTCGTTACCGAAACGGATAAACGCATAACCGCTTATCACGAATCGGGACACGCGATACTCGCCAAACTTCTGCCCAACTGCGACCCCGTGCAGGAAGTTTCCATTATTCCGCGCGGAATGGCTGCGGGCTATACCATGACGCGTCCCGACAACGACAACAACCACCTTGAAAAAGCCAAACTTCTCGACGACATCGTAATGACGCTCGGCGGAAGAGTTGCCGAAGAACTCATCATACAAGACGTTTCGGCGGGCGCTTCCAATGACATTTCGGTCGTAACCGACAGAGCGAGAAAAATGGTTACCGAGTGGGGTATGAGCGAAAAAATCGGCCCCGTCAACTACGGCGACAACGATCAGATTTTCGTCGGAAGAGATTACCAGACGAGGGCGAATTACAGCGAAAGCATGGCGGCTCTGATCGATTCCGAAATCGAAACGATTATCAAAGACGCGTATAAAAAGGCAACCGAACTTCTTTCGGCGAACAAGAGCCTGCTCGACGTAATGGCGAGAGTTTTAATCGAAAACGAAACCATTTATCAGGACGAAGTCGATATGATTATGGCGGGCAAATCGGCTGCGGAAGTCGGCGCGTATATAGAAGAACGCCAGAAACACGCCGCAACCAACCCGTTCGCGCGCACGTCCGCAAAAATAAACGCGGAAGAGGAAGCGAAGGCGAACGCTTCGGCTACGCCCGTAAAACCGACGTCTTCCCCCGACGCGACCGAAACCAAGCCCGAAACTCCGACGGAAACCCCGACGGACGACAAACCCGAATAATTTTACGGCCTTCCCTTCGGGGAAGGCTTACGATTCGTTATGACAACCGAGAACGAAAACACAACCGACGAGATTAAAAATCTCGACGTGAATACGGTCTACCCGAACCCCGACCAACCCCGAAAAGCGTTCGACGAAGCCTCGCTTAAAGAACTAGCCGACAGCATAACGAAGCACGGCGTAATTCAGCCCGTGACGGTCGTCAAAACCGACAAGGGATACATGATAGTCGCCGGCGAAAGGAGATATCGCGCAACGCTTAAAGCGGGACTGAAAACCGTGCCTGCGGTCGTTAAAAATTACGACGAAAAAGAAACGAAAGAAGTAGCCCTTCTCGAAAATCTTCAACGCGAGGACCTAAACCCCATCGAAGAAGCCCGCGCCATAAAACGCCTTATGGACGAATTCGCCTTAACGCAGGACGAAGTCGCCGAACGGCTCGGCAAAAGCCGCTCCGCCATAGCGAACACATTGCGTCTGTTGGCTCTTTCGCCCGAAGTAACCCGTCTCGTCGTAAACGGCGAACTGTCGGCGGGGCATGCCCGCGCGCTGGTAACTTTTCCGTTCGTAAAACAATCCGCGCTGGCGCGTAAAGCCGTAAAAGACGGGTGGAGCGTAAGAGATTTAGAAGCCTTTATCCGAAAACTAAACGGCGAAAAGCCTAAACCCAAGCCGAAAAAACAAGCGGATACGTGCCTCGAACTCCGCGATCTGGTAGAGCGCATGCAACGCGTTTTCGGCACGAAAGTTTCAGCAATCGGCAACGACGACAAAGGGCGGATTTACGTAGACTATTTCACCCGCGACGATCTCGATCGTCTGGCGGAACTCATAGAGTACGCCGAAGACAAAACCGAAGAAATCTTCGGTAAATAAACTTCTATCGCCAATCGTTACGACGATTTGACGCCGTCTTTTAGTACCCCTTGCGGGTGAATCAATGACGTGTTTCTCTTGCCTTCCCCTGGCGGGGAAGGTGGCAACGAAGTTGACGAAAGAGGTCAAATGGCGAAAAATTTACGTTTGCGACCGATATAAAAGTTGCGTACAGGACCTCTATCGGCGCGTTGCGCCACTTTCCCCGATAGGGAAAGCATCTTTCACACAAAACAAAAAAACCGAAATGCAAGATTTTTCTTGCCTTCCCCACTCGGGGGAAGCCATTATACAAATGCTTAAATTCGAAAATTATTCCATCGAAACGTTAAAAAAATATATCCCGATAATAGAAAAAAGTCCGTTTTCCGTAAACGACGTGTCAACCGGCAGTTTTTTCATGTGGCATAAAGGCGTAAACCTCGCGTTTTGTCTTACCGAAGACGGCTCGTTCATCTCAAAACAAGAGGTTTCGGGCGAGGTCGCTTTCAGTTACCCCTACGGCGGAGACGAAATCGCCGCCTGCAAAGAACTTTTCGATTATTGCAGGGAAAACGACCTTCCGCTTAAATTTTACGGCGTAAGCGACGAACTTTTGACTAAACTTAAAAACAACCCCGTTTTTAACAAAATCTCGTATGCGTACGACAGAAAATGGAGCGATTATGTATACGACTTTTCCGAAATGAAGACCTTTTCGGGTAAGAAATTCAGCGGCCAGCGAAACCACATAAACAAGTTCGGGAAATTATACCCGACCGCCGAATTCACCCCGCTTCTGCCTGCCGACAAACCCGCCGTAAGAGAGTTTTTGAAGCGGTATCGCGCAGAACACGCAATCGCGAATCTCGAAGAAACCGACGAATATAAACACACCGAAGAATTGCTCGATAAATTCGACGAAATAGGGCTTTTCGGCGGAAAATTCACGTTAAACGGCGATGTAATTTCGTTCACGATAGGCGAAATTCAGGGCGATACGCTTATTATTCATATCGAAAAGGCTCTCAAAAGCGTAGTCGGCGCGTACCCCGCCACGTTCAACGCGTTCGTAAACTACGCGGGCGAAAAGTACGATTTTCTCAGATTCGTCAACCGGGAGGACGACAGCGGCGACGCGGGGCTTCGTACGTCGAAACTTCAATACAACCCGATAAAACTCGTAAACAAAAACGTAGTCAAAGTAAATTCCCCTTACGCGGACGTCGAAATTCCGACAATAATCGGCAAAAAAGTAATTCTCTCGGCAATAACCGAAGCCGACAAAGCGAATTATCTCGCGCTGTGCACGGACGACGACAACAATAAATACTGGGGTTACGACTACCGCGAAGACGAGGGTATAACCTCGGAGATAGACGAAAATACGTTTTACGATATAGTCGCGTTCGACCGCGCCGTCGGCGATTCGATAAATTTCGCCGTCCGCGATAAAGACACGGGCGAACTTATCGGCGAAACGATAACCTACAACGCCACCGTGAACGGAAAAGCCGAAACGGGTTGCAGAATCGCAAAGGCGTTTGCGGGCAAAGGCAGAGGCGAAGAGGCTTTCGGGCTTACCGCCGACTTTGCGCAGAGCCTGTCGCTTACCCCTACGGCGAAATGTTACAAACAAAACGAACCGTCGAAAAAAATGATAATCGCCTGCGGGTTTAAGTTTATCCGCGAAGACGAAACGTTTTACTATTTTTCAAGATAATATCGCGGGGCGCGGTTGGAGCAATAATATGCCCGACTTTTCAGCCGAATATCTCAAAGCAATGTACGGTAATTTAAGATAACCGAACGAACGAAAAAAGCCTTCCCGCAAGGGAAGGCTTTTATTTTTACGCGTAGTTATTTCTTTTTCTGATCGTCTTCGGCAATTTCGCCGTAAGCGATGTTTTTATTCTGCTTCATCACTTCCGCCGAAAAATTGTCGAAATCGGCAGGCGCGATTATTATTCTTAAAGTCGAATCGTCCTTGAAAGTTACGGTTAAAACGTCCGTCTTTATATTCTTTATTATAGTGACGATTTCGGCGCATTCGTATTCGTCTTTCAGAAAACCGAGCCTTACCGTCATTTTGCCGTTTTCGGCCTTATAGTATGAATTTACCAGAAGCGCAATTATAAACGCCCCGCAAACGAACGGCAAAATAAGGCAAAGAACGAGCGAAGCGGTATTATATACGTCCATACCCTTGAAATCGGCGTTTATCGCCTTTACGAGCCTTATAACGTTAAATATAAGGCAGCCGACGGAAACCAGCGCGACCGCCGCGACGAGCAGAGTTACGTATACGGATTTGGTTATTTTATACTTGAATTTCATTTCGCACCTTTTATTCGTTTTTATTATTCTTGCCCGGCAATGACGATTGAACCGATATTAAGTAACTGTAAAAAGTATATAATAATTTTTCGTAAAATGCAAGTCTATAAAGTAGCGTTTCCGGAGTATTTATGTTAAACTTATATCGTTATGAGTATTTTGGACATTAAAGGACTGTCGCACAGATACGACGAACGGGATTTATTCGTAAATTCCGATCTTACCGTAAATAACGGCGAGCATATCGGCGTAGTCGGTCTTAACGGCGCGGGTAAATCGACGTTCATCAACATTCTGGCGGGTAAACTGTTACAGGACGAAGGCGAAGTCAAAAGATTGCCGGGGCTGCGGATCGGTTATCTCGATCAGCACGCGACTCTGCCGAAAGACGAAACGGTAATGGCGTACCTGCGCGACGCGTTTTCTTATCTCGACGAACTCAACTTAAAACTCGAAGAAATCTATAACAAAATGGGCGAAGCCGACGGCGACGAACTCGACAGGCTGATTGAAAAATCGGCTAAAATGCAACAGCGTTTAGACGATTCGGGATATTACGATTTAGATTCCCAAATCAAAAAAGTCGCCAACGGACTCGGCGTAAACAAGTTCGGATATGACGCGGTTATCGGCACTTTATCGGGCGGAGAAAGAGCAAAATTGATGCTTTCTAAACTGCTGCTCGAAGAACACGATTTAACCCTTTTGGACGAACCGACGAACTTTCTCGATACGGAACACGTCGAATGGCTGGTAAAATATCTCACTTCGTATAAAAAGACCTTTCTCGTAATTTCGCACGACGTGGCGTTCCTCAATCGCGTGGCTACTACGATAGTCAGCATAGAAAACGGGCAGATCCGCAAATTTTCGGGTAACTACGATAAGTATCTGGAACAACGCGAAATGCTAAATAAGCAATACGAAGCGGCTTACGACCGTCAGCAGGCGGAAATTAAAAAAATGCAGGATTATATTGCCAAAAACGGAGCGAGAGCCTCCACGGCGGGCATGGCTAATTCTCGTAAAAAAATGCTTGACCGGATAGAAGTTATGGCTAAACCGACGGTCGAAAGAGATTGCTCGTTTACCTTCCCTTACGCCGAACTCAACACGAAAGATATGCTCGTGATAAAAAATCTTAAAGTCGGGTACGACCGCCAACTTATCCCCGACGTCAGTCTGCACATCAACTCGCGCGACAAAGTGTGGATAAGGGGTACGAACGGCGTAGGAAAGACCACTCTCGTAAAAACTCTGCTCCGAAAGATTCCGTCGCTCGGCGGCGCGTTTTTATTCCACCCCGCGGCGAAGATAGGCTATATCGAGCAGGAACTGAAATTCGACAACGGAAATCTCTCGGCTTACGGGGCGTATCTCGACGCCTATCCGAGATCTTCGCAAAAGGAAATCCGCGCCGCGCTCGCAAAAGTAGGGCTTGGCGGCGAACTCGCCACGAAACCCGTTTCAACCCTTTCGGGCGGCGAGATGATGCGACTCAAACTTGCGATAACGGGCAACAGTTCGTCGAATATTCTGATTTTGGACGAGCCTACGAACCACCTTGACGTAAAAGCGAAAAAGGCTCTTAAAGAGGCGTTGCTCGCCTACGAAGGAGCGTTGCTTCTCGTAACCCACGAGCCGGATTTTGCCGAAGGACTTTGCAATATCGTTTTCGACGCCAAGGTAAAGTAACGTTATTTTGCCCCGTAAACCACCCTTACGGAAGTATATTCTCCCGTTGAAGCGGGAAATGTGGCATGCGAAGCGCGCCGGAGAGGGGGCGACCGATCTAAGATACTTCGCCAAAGGCTGCTCAGATTAAGTCTGTCATCCTGAGGTTTACCGAAGGATCTCCCGGAAGGGCAAAACCCGCAGACTTTTCGTTACGATAATATTTACGCCCGTAACGCCCTCAATAAGTTGACTAATCCTTTTTATAAGAGTATTATATGTCAGGCGGAAAACC
>FR898447.1:20152-25126 GCA_000437515.1 Acidiphilium sp. CAG:727
GCGCCTTGACGTTTTATGAAGATTCTTAAACTTTTGAAAAACAACGCGGTGTTATGCGTGGCGATTGTCGCCGCGGTCATTACGGCGTTCATAGTTCCGCCCGACGAAAAATATGCCGGATATTTCGACTTGTCCACGCTTTATTGCCTGTTCGGCACGCTCGCCGTGGTCGAAGGTCTGGCAAGAATAGGCTTCTTTGAATTTCTTGCAAGAAAAATCGTCGTGAAATTCAAAAATCTCCGCGCGGTAACGTTCGCGCTCGTATTTATAACCTATTTCGGCTCGATGGTTATGGCAAACGATATGGCTCTGATAACCTTTTTGCCGCTCGGATATTACGCGCTCGAATCGACGGGCAGAAAAGACAAAAACGCCTTCGTGTTCGTTATGCAAAACGTTGCCGCAAACCTCGGCGGAATGCTTACCCCTTTCGGCAACCCGCAAAACCTGTATCTTTATTCCTATTATAAAATTCCCACGGGCGAATTTTTCTATATAATGCTCGCGCCCTTTATCGCCGCGTTTCTGCTTATATTCGTATGCTGTTTTTTCGTAAAACCCGACCCCGTAACACTCGAAACCGAGCGGGAAAGCAAACCGGATGCGTTCCGCTCCGTCGCTTATCTCGTATTGTTCGCCGTTGCGGTCGCTTCGGTTATGCGACTTTTCCCGTACTACGTAGGCGTATCTATCGCGGTTGCCGGCGTTTTGATTCTCGATTTCAAATCGTTCGCAAAAGTCAATTACGGGCTGCTTTTAACCTTTTGCGCGTTCTTCGTATTCAGCGGGAATATGTCGCGTATAGACGGGGTTAATCGTCTTATAGAGAATCTTCTGAATAAAAACCCGCTGCTCGTTTCGATTCTTTCGTGTCAGGTTATAAGCAACGTTCCGTCGGCGACGCTTCTGTGTAAATTCACGACGAATTACGCGCCCCTTCTTCGCGGCGTAAACGTCGGCGGATTAGGCACGCCTATATCGAGCCTTGCGAGCCTTATCACGATAAGCGAGTACAAAAAACGCGACGGCGATTTCAAAAAGTACGCGCTCGTCTACACGGCTGTAAATCTTTCTTATCTTGCGGTTTTAATCGTCGTCTGCCTTATTTTTAGATAACGGAATTCTGAAAAATAATCCGCGTAAATTTTACGCGGATTTATTTAATTTACCGACAAGCGAATCGTAATAATTTATCTGTGTTTCGATTTCGACGATTTTTTTCGCATATTCGTTTGCAATCGGTTGATATTTTTCGTTGTCTTTCTTCCTTTTGATAAGCGAAAAAATTAAAAACGCCGCACTTATCACGCCCGTAATCACCCCGATGACCGCGTAAGCAAAGATCAACAAAACCGAAATTGCCAGACAAACGGCAGAAATCACGACTGCTTTTTGACGGTTAGCAAGCCCCGAATAGGTTTTTAATTTTATTCGATTACGAATTATTTCTTCGTGTAATTCTTCCGTTTTCTGAGTAAATTCGTTTTTCAGGTCTTCTATAAAACCTTTGTTTTCGGACGTAAAATCTATATCTTCGATATTTATGTTAAAATTTTCTCCGCAATAATCACATTCGAAAATATCTTGTTTTATAAGTCTGAATTTTCCCGATCCGCAATGCGGACAAGTAAGACTGCTATAACAAATTTTCAAATTTTCTGCTCCTCCTTTTCGTAGGGAAATCAATCTTGTAAGCAGAGCCGTCGCAGGTATGAAAAAGTCGTTTTTTTATCTTAAAAATTGCAAACGCAATCGGGAAAACCGTTTTAAGCGTTAAAATCGAATAATCGCTGCAAGACGGGATACATTTACACCTTCGGCGAGTGGTTTCTTTGGCTTTGCGCTGATAATATCTCACGAGCGAAATAAAACAAATTCTTAAATATATTTCGGTAACGATAAACACGCCGGCAAGAGAATACGCTAATTCCGCAAAAATGTTATCCGACAGTTTTACTCCGAAAAAAACCGTAAAAAATAGTAAAAACGGCAAAATGGCAAACAAAGTTGCCACTTGCCATTTTTTTATATTCGGTCTTTTTAATTTTCTCGTAATCACGATACGTTCGAGTTTCTTTTGAATTTCGTACTCTTCCCGTATCGCTTTTATTTCTTCGGACATTATCTCTTATCCGCAAAAGAAATACAGCCTTCCTTTTTCGGCATTTCGTAAGAAGGCTCGTACTTCTTTATTTTTTCGGCGTATATTTCGGCATCGCCCTTCGGAACGTACGCGTACCATTTCTGAGCGAGAGTAACGTATTCTTTCCACGCCGTTACGGCAATGTTTTTATAGTTTACGTCCGTCGGGTATAATTTATCAATACCGTCGCCGAGTTCTTTAAGCGTAGAAAGACCCGTTTCACAGGTTGCCGTTACTACGGATTGAGAAAATACTATAACATATTGATTGTTTACTCTGTGCTCGGTATTCTTTTTGTTCATATACCTGTTTTCGACCCATACCTCGGGTACGAACGTTTCCACGATGTCTTTTATCGTTTTAAGTTTCTCTTCTTCCGACAGTTCGGATTCTTTAACGAGTTTTACCGACGGCAAAACCGCTTTACATAAATTCGTAAATCTCGTAAAAAGTTCTCCGTTCGTTCCGTCGTATAAAGCATAATAGGCGTAAAAGAATTTCGCTTCGCCGTTTTCGACGTCTTCTTCGCGAGCCTTGTTATAATAGGTCTTCGCGTCTTCCGTGTTGTTTTCCTCCCTTGCTTGTCTGGCAAGTTTCAAGTATTTGTTTTCTTCCATGGTATTCTCCTTTACGGCGAGCATTCATATTTACTCCGAACCGTAATATAATTATAGTAACAAAATTTGTTACTGTCAAGTATTTTGTAACATATTTTGATACTATGTTATTATGGATTTCAAAACAAGACTGAAAGAGTTGAGATTGGAAAAAAACGTATCTCAACTTGAAGTCGCCAAAATGTTGAATATGTCGAAAATGGCGATTTCTCATTGGGAAAAAGGTAACAGCGAGCCGAGCATCGAGCAATTAAAAATTCTGGCTGCCTATTTTGACGTTTCAATCGATTATCTTGTCGGATATATCGATTGAATTACGCGACGGCGGGGTAACCCGAACGAAGAAGTATAGTCTTCGACGCGTCGTAACCGTCTTCCAGAGCCGCAAAAAGATACCTTTTCGCCTTCATTACGTTTCTTTTTACCGTAACGCCTTTATCGTAACAAAGACCTAAATAATATTTCGCTTCGGGGCATCCTATTTCGGAGGCCTTTTTCCATATCTTTACTGCCTTTTTAACGTTTTTATCCACGCCTACGCCGTAAAAGTAGTTTCGCGCGAGCAACAACATCGCCTCGGTGTGAAGACGTCCTGCCGCTTTTTTAACGTATTTAAGACCCGTTTTCAGGTCTTCCTCGCCGCGGGCGGAAGCGCACAGAATGTAACCGTACATATATTGCGCCGAAACGTGCCCCATCTTCGCCGACGCCTCGTACCATTCTTTCGCAAGTCTTCTGTCGGCAGGCACGCCTTTGCCGTAATAATATTTTTCGGCGAGCATATAGCAGCACTCTTTGTTTTTGTTTAAGGCTTCTTTGATTAAATTTTTATCGTTCATTTTTTCGCTCCTTTGTGTTTACACCGAAATTTTACCCTATAAATAAGACAAACGCCTGTCATATAAAATAACTATTATTTGCTTTTTTATAAAATTTTTGCCGAGTTATTGATTTTGAGCGGTTTTTATGTTAAAATGTAGGCAGCAAATAAATTCCGACCGTTTTGCATCGGTCGGCGGGAGCAAACTATGATAAACAACAAAATAATTTTTCCGTCTGCGGGAGAGATAACCGAAAAAGGATACGCCGGTAAAATCAACGATTACGTAATAGAATCTCAATTTTTAGACGAGAATTTATGGAAACTCACCGTTAATCAATTCCGTCTTCACCCCGACACGGACAACAACGGTTGGCGCGGCGAATTCTGGGGTAAACTTATGCGTTCGGCTTCGCTTACTTACAGAGCCTCAAAAAACGAAAAACTCTACGAAACGATAACGCAAAGCGTTCTCGATATGCTCACCGCGCAGGACGATTGCGGGCGTTGGTCCACTTACGGCTTCGAGAGAGAATTCAACGGCTGGGGTATGTGGGCAAGAAAGTACGTAATGCTCGGCTTTACGTATTATATCGAAATCTGTAAAAATCAAGCGTTGAAGAGAAAAATCGTCCGCGCGCTTAAACGCCACGCCGATTATATAATGAAAAAAGTCGGAAAAGGCAGGGGTAAAACCGACGTTTGTCTTACTTCGGGCGTCTACGGCGGAATGAATTCCTGCTCGATTTTAGAACCCTTCGTGAAACTCTACGAACTCACCGACGATAAAAAATATCTCGACTTCGCTGGGTATATCGTAAGCACGGGTTTCTCGAAAGATTTCAATCTCTACGAAGCCTGCCTTAACAAGACGGCTTACCCGTATCAATTTAAGCACACGAAAGCCTACGAAATGATGAGTTGTTTCGAGGGGTTGCTCGAATACTATAAGGTTATCGGCGACGAAAATTATCTTACCGCGGTTAAAAATTTCGTGGATATGGTTCTCGAAACCGACTACACGCTGATAGGCTGTTCGGGTTGCACTCACGAACTTTTCGATAATTCTTCGGTTAAGCAGACCGAGTATTCCGACGGCGTTATGCAGGAAACCTGCGTAACCGTCACTTTTATGAAACTTCTTACCAAACTCTACGCCGTAACGGGCGATTCGAAATATATCGATTATATCGAAAAGTCGGGCTATAACGCTCTTTTCGGGGCTGTCAACAACGAAAAACAGACTATGAAAAGAACTCTCGGCATAGTATGGAAGGGCACCGAAGCGGTTGCCATCCCGCACGAGTCGTACCCGTTCGACAGTTACAGCCCGCTATATTTAGGTCAACGCGCAAAGAAAATCGGCGGATTTATGCTTATGCAAAACGGAAAAA
>FR898447.1:25153-25946 GCA_000437515.1 Acidiphilium sp. CAG:727
ACGGTTGCTGCGCCTCTATAGGCGGGGCAGGCACCGCTATATTTACGCTTGACGGCGTAGTAAAAACCGACGACGGAATTGCGGTCAACCTCTATAACGATTGCGTATATAAAACGACCGTTCTCGACGCGAAATTCGCTTTAAGCATAAAAGCCGACGTCTACGGAAAACCGGTAGCGAAAATCACCGTCAAGGCTCAATCGGTCAAGGCCGCGCTTAAACTCCGTATCCCCGACTGGATGGAAAATTTGAAAATAACCGTCGATAACGAAGAAGTGCCCGTTACGACCGAAAACGGATATATGACGATAGACAAGGTATGGACGAACGAATCGATCGTTTTATCCTACAAAACGCCCGTAAAAGCGGTAATTCTGAACGGTAAGGTCGCGTTTACGAGAGGACCCGTAACTCTTTGCCGCGACGAGCGTTTCGGCGAAGATATGAGTCTGCCGATTTCGGTCAGGATTAAAAAAGACGGAACCGTTCCGTCGGCGAAAGTCGTTAAGAACGAAGTTTTCGACGGCAATCTCGCGGTTAAAATTTCTACGACGGACGGCGGAGTAATCACTCTTACGGATTACGCGCAGGCAGGAAAGAACTACGACAGCGACAACTGCACGATTTCCGTCTGGAACGATATTAAAAAATAATCGTCGTTTACCGTCGCCGCGTTACGCTTACGCTTAATACAATAAACTATCGGGCTTCCCCGCTTCGGGGAAGCCCTTTTGCAGGTCGCTCACTCTTTGGCGCGCTTCGCATGCCACCTCTCCCGCTTCAACGGGAGAGC
>FR898448.1:0-1752 GCA_000437515.1 Acidiphilium sp. CAG:727
AATGGAGAAAAACGTGTGATCAATTATTAAATATAGATTCTTTAGCCATCTCGATAAGATCCGCTAAGATTTCGCCGTAATCGTCGTCGGAATCTTCGTCTATTTCTTCAAGACACTCGGCTAATTCTTCTTTGAGATCGGTCAGATCTTCTATAAATTCGTTTATATACTTACCTTTCGTTTTTACTAAATCAAACTCTAATTCGTAATCGTATTTACGAGAAAATTCTACGACTTTGAACATCGTTGCCATATCAAGAGAAACACGTTCGTCATCGTCGTATTTTTCCTTGAATAAAGCGATTAAGTTATCTATATCCGCTATTTTTTGCTCGATTAAAGGTTTTAATCTGCCTTTCAGAAGTCTGATGATTTCTTGTACGTATCCGTCGATTTGCCCTTTAATCTCATTATAATTTTTTTCTATTTCTTCAAGCATATCGTCGTCGATAAAGCGGACGGATTCTATTTTGCCGTACAGAACGCTATCGATAATAGACGCGATATTGCTTTGTTTTTCACTCAGAACACCGTGTTTATCCACCGTTTGAGCCAAAACGCTTACGGGACGATCTACGCTTATAAATCCGTAAGACTGCAACTTATCGCATATTTTCTTCGTCGCATCGTTTATCGGTTGACCGACGTAATTATCTCCGTACAAAAATTCAACGCCGTCTTTATTCATTCCGCCTTGCGATTTTACTTTATCGTTATTTCCGTTTACCGTCAATTTTATCGTAGGATTTACGTCGATAATGACTTCGTAATCGGCTTTTGCTACGACGGGAGCCGTTTTATTATTCAAAGTAACCGGCAAAACTATAGCCATTACCAAGACGGCTGCAATCGCTGCAAAAGCAAACGACCAACTCTTTTTAATCGGCTTTTTAGCCGTCTGATTGATTTTTTTATTTGTTTCGACGCTATTTAAGGCGATCGATTGCCAGTCCGTCATAGCCGAAATTTTATCGGACAAATCGGGAATATTCGCTTTTACTTCTTTTTTCAAATCTTTTATTCTCATCGGTATGCCTCCTTTTTTATTTTGCTTAATTTTTTTAATATGGTTTTGTACGTATAATTCACCGTAGAAACGGGTTTATTCAATTTTTTTGCGACTTCCGTTTGCGTGTAACCCATAAGAACTATATTTTCCAAAATATAAAATTCTTCGTCCGTAAGCATTTGCCGACATTTATCCAACAACGGGAAATCCGTGGAATATTCGTCGGTTTTCGCTATCGGAAGGTCTTCGATTTCGACCGTTTTATCGACGTTCTTGTCTTTTTTGATAGCGTCTAACGCCTTATTTTTAGTCGCCGTAATCAGATACGGCAGCGGGTCGCCGTCTACCCGGTGAATATTACTCAGAAACGAAATATAGGCTTCCTGCATTACGTCTTCTATAAAATACTCGTCGCGGGAAAACTTACGCGCGGTAAAATAAACCGACGTTTTCGTCAGATTATAAAACTCCGAAAAGTATTCTTTTTTACCCTCTTTGAGTTTCAAGAAGGTTGATTTTATCCGCGCTTTTTCCATTTCACTCTATATACGATTTAACTTAATCGTTTTTACGAATTATTTCAAATTTTAACATAATATTTTTTATTTGGCAAGTTATATTCGCGTGTATACCGCTTACGGAACTATATTGACAGTAAAAACGTCATTAAATGGTATCGTATAAAAAAAACCCCGAAAGGCAAAGCCTTTCGGGGGTTTCTACCGGATTAACGGAGAATAATT
>FR898448.1:1784-5265 GCA_000437515.1 Acidiphilium sp. CAG:727
ATCTTGGCAACAACGCCCGATCCGACGGTTCTGCCGCCTTCACGGATAGCGAATCTCAAACCTTCTTCGCAAGCGATAGGCGTGATAAGTTGAACGTCAATCGTTACGTGGTCGCCGGGCATAACCATTTCGACTCCTTCGGGAAGTTTGATGGTACCGGTAACGTCGGTAGTTCTGAAATAGAACTGAGGTCTGTAGTTGTTGAAGAAAGGAGTATGTCTTCCGCCTTCTTCTTTGGTAAGGACGTAAACCTGACCGCTGAATTCGGTGTGAGCCTTAACGGTGCCGGGTTTCGCGATAACCTGACCCCTTTCGATACCGCTTCTGTCGATACCACGAAGAAGGGCGCCTACGTTATCGCCTGCCTGCGCTTCGTCAAGAGTCTTTCTGAACATTTCAAGACCGGTAATAACCGAAGTGGTGGGCTTTTCCTGAAGACCTACGATTTCAACGGGATCGCCGACGTGTCCTACGCCTCTTTCAACTCTTCCGGTTGCAACCGTACCACGACCCGAGATCGTGAATACGTCTTCGACGGGAAGAAGGAACGGCTTCGCATCGTCTCTTTCCGGAGTGGGAATGTAGTTGTCGATAGCGTCCATAAGTTCAAGGATGCATTGAGTTTCGGGGGCAGAAAGAATTTCTTCTTTGCTTGCGCCGCTGGAAGCCTTTTCGAGAGCCTTAAGAGCCGAACCCTTGATGATGGGGGTATCGTCGCCGGGGAATCCGTACTCGTCAAGAAGTCCTCTGACTTCCATTTCAACGAGTTCGAGAAGTTCGGGATCGTCTACCTGGTCGCACTTGTTAAGGAATACGATGATATAGGGAACGCCTACCTGACGAGCAAGAAGGATGTGTTCTCTGGTCTGCGGCATCGGACCGTCGGTAGCGGCAACTACGAGGATCGCGCCGTCCATCTGAGCAGCGCCGGTGATCATGTTCTTAACGTAGTCCGCGTGTCCCGGGCAGTCAACGTGAGCGTAGTGACGCTTGTCGGTCTGATACTCAACGTGAGCCGTGTTAATCGTAATACCTCTCGCCTTTTCTTCGGGCGCTTTATCGATCTGGTCATATCTCATTGCTTCGGCGTCGCCTTTGCAAGCCATAACCATCGTGATAGCCGCAGTCAAAGTGGTCTTACCGTGGTCAACGTGGCCGATAGTACCGATGTTTACGTGCGGTTTGCTTCTGTCAAATTTTGCTTTTGCCATTTTTGTTTCCTCCGATTTTATGATTTTATATTTTATTTTTGTATTACCGTCGCTTTCGCGACGCGGTAATCGGTTTTTTGCGCGGCTTCTTCGGCTTGCCGCTTCGCCCTTTCGTATCGATTTATATGGTTTTTATACGTATTTCGCGGCGTATCCTTTTCCGGGAAACTCATCCGTCGCGCTTCGCGCGCCACCTTCCCTGCAAGGGAAGGCAAGGTACGCCGTCTGCGATTTTCAAAATTCCCGAAAAGGAAACATACGCGTTACGTTTTATTCAATCAGTCGTCGTTGTGCTTAACCGCTCTTTCGCCGATAATCTTTTCGGAAATCGACTTCGGACATTCGGAGAAGTGGTCGAATTGCATGGTGAACTGACCTCTGCCCTGCGTTCTCGAACGAAGTTCGGTCGCGTAACCGAACATTTCGGAAAGCGGAATGAACGAATCGATAACCTTGCTGCCGTTTCTGTCTTCGGTGCCGAGTATCGTACCTCTTCTCGACGAAACGTTGCCCATAAGGTCGCCGAAATAATCTTCGGGAGTAACGATTTCAACCTTCATGATAGGCTCTAAGAGAACGGGGTTGGCTTTCTTCATACCGTCTTTGAACGCAAGCGAACCAGCGATCTTGAACGCCATTTCGGAAGAGTCGACTTCGTGGTAAGAACCGTCGTAAACGGTGGCTTTGAAGTCAACCATTTCGTAACCCGCAAGATAACCGTTCTTGGAGGCTTCTTCGATACCTTTTCTGACGGGTTCGATGTATTCCTTGGGAATAGAACCGCCGACCGTAGCGTCTTCGAATACGAAACCGCTACCGGGTTCAAGGGGTTCGAACTTGACTTTACAGTGACCGTACTGACCTTTACCGCCGGATTGTCTTTTGTACATTCCTTCGGCGTCAACCGCTTTTCTGAACGTTTCTTTATAGGAAACTTGCGGCTTACCGACGGTCGCTTCGACTTTGAATTCTCTTAAAAGTCTGTCGACGATAATTTCAAGATGCAACTCGCCCATACCCGCGATAATGGTTTGTCCGGTTTCTTTATCCGTGTAGAATTTGAAAGTCGGATCTTCTTCCGCGAGTTTCAATAAAGCGAGCGTCATTTTTTCCTGACCCGCTTTGGTCTTGGGCTCGATCGCTACCTGAATAACGGGATCGGGGAATTCCATCTTTTCGAGAACGATAGGATGGTTCTCGTCGCAAAGCGTATCGCCCGTCGTAGTTTCTTTAAGACCTACTATCGCGCAGATGTCGCCCGAGTAAACCTTATCGATTTCTTCCCTGTGGTTAGCGTGCATAAGAACGAGTCTGCCGACTCTTTCTTTTTTGCCCTTGGTGGAATTGTATACGTAGGAACCGGATTCGAGCGTACCCGAATAAACTCTGAAATAAGCGAGTCTACCTACGAACGGATCGGCAACCATCTTGAACGCAAGACCTGCGAACGGTTCGTCGTCGTCGGTTTTTCTTACTTCTTCTTCGTCGGTATCGGGGTTGATGCCTCTTACGTGATCGACGTCGATGGGGCTCGGAAGATAATCTACGATAGCGTCGAGCAGGTGCTGAACGCCTCTGTTTTTATAACTCGAACCGCAAAGAACGGGGTTCATCTTCATCGCAAGAGTGGCTTTTCTGATTGCCTTCTTCATTTCTTCCTGCGAAAGTTCGCCGGTTTCGAAGAACTTCTCCATTAAAGCGTCGTCTTGCTCCGCGCAGACTTCCATAAGGTTTTGTCTGGCGATTTCCGCTTCTTCCTTATATTCGTCGGGGATAGGTCCTACGGTGAAATCTACGCCGAGGTCGTCGTGATAGATAATGGAATCGTTAGCGACGAGGTCGATTATTCCGCAGAAAGTATCTTCCTTACCGATAGGAATGCAGATGGGAACGGCGTTGGCTTTAAGTCTTTCGCGCATCATCTTGACCGCGTTGTCGAAGTTCGCGCCGTTGATGTCCATTTTGTTTACGTACGCGATACGCGGAACGTGATACTTGTCCGCCTGACGCCATACGGTTTCGGATTGCGGTTCTACGCCGCCTTTCGCGCAGAAAGTGGCAACCGCGCCGTCGAGTACGCGGAGAGATCTTTCGACCTCGACCGTGAAGTCGACGTGTCCGGGGGTATCGATTATGTTTATTCTGTTACCCTTCCAGAAGCACGTCGTAGCCGCGGAACAAATCGTTATACCTCTTTCCTGTTCCTGTACCATGAAGTCCATAGTGGCGGCGCCGTCGTGAACTTCGCCGAGTTTATGGGTTTTACCGGT
>FR898449.1:0-1681 GCA_000437515.1 Acidiphilium sp. CAG:727
CATACTTACGAAAAATGGTCTTGCTCCGATTTATACCGATAAAAGAGAAAGGAAATAAAAAGTAACAAAGTCGATACTTTGTTTGAATAATATATTAAAGTATGATATGATAAGATTGCCCGCAAAGAAAAACGGGCGAAGGAGGACGATATGAAAAAGATTTTAACCTGCGTTATGGCGGCGGCGATTATCGCTTCGTCGTGTCTGACGGCTTGTAAACCGCAACCGCGAAAAGAAAGCGATAACGACAAATTCGCTTATTGGATCGAGGGAATAAAATATTCCGTAGCCGTCGACGATAATTATACGTTTACCTATAAAGGGACTGAAACGTACAGCGACGCGGACGGCGAAAGTCGTTCGTATCGTGAAGAGACGGAAGCGCGGTCGGGCAATAAGTATTACCGTTTCGCCGAAAACTACGACGTAGACGAAAGCGGAGATAAAACGTTGGTTTATTCTGAAATTTCGTCTATAAAAGTCGTTGACGATAACGGCGTAATCCGTACCAAAAAATACGATTACAGTAAAGAAGAAGGCGAAGAAGCGGAAGCGAGAGGTTCTTACGTCGCGCCCGATACGGCGAAAGAAAAAGCGGAATATTCGCCGAAACAATATCTTGCAGAATCAGGCTTTGACAAGGCTACGACGTCCGAAGAAGTTTTCACGAGTTTTACGGAATGGTGGTATAAAGAAAAAGAAGAAAGGAACGATAAACTATCTTTCTCGTTTAAGAGAAATTCCGACGGCTCGGTTTCGGCGATTTTCGAGTGTAAGTATACCGCAAAATGGGATCAATCAGAAGCCACGTTCGTCGGGGATTGTAACGACGTTTTCGAATACGTGGTGAGCGGCGGCAAATTCGTAAAATATAAAGAACGCAGCAAGTACGTGTGTACGTGCGCGGATAATCCGTCGTTGAATTATACCGAAACCGACGATTCCGAAAGTACGTTTTTATACGGCGCGTTCGACGAAGAATATTATAATTCGATTGACGTTACGACGGAAGAAACCGGTAACGACTATTACGGGTACGTAAACTTTTATATGGCGGGGTATTTGTACCCCGTTACCATGTATCTGCCGGTGGGCAAAACCGCAGATACGGAAGCCGTAAAAGCCGCTTTGGTCGATTGGAATCGTAACTGCAACTACAATACGTTGATAGGCAAATTAGATTACGGCGATTCGGTTTACGATTACGCGACGGACGAAGAAAAGGCGGAATGGATAGAAGAATCGAAAGCGAAAAACGCAAAGTTTACGGACGCGCTCGCTATTTATACCGACTCCGAGATGACTAAACCTTTCCAAAGCATAACCATGGAGGAGTATACGGGCGATAACGCACCCGAATATAACCTGTATATAAAAATTACTCCGCCCGAAGGCGACGCGTGGGTAATAAGTTACGTTGAATCAAACAATAATAAAGGTACGTTCTTTATAAGGTATATTCAAAGTTGCGCTCATTATCAGGACGGAACGTTGAGATTTGACGCCAATCAAAGACTTTCGGGCTATCCCGTAATAAAAGTTGACGGCGGCGAGCCTTCCGAAGACGGGCAATACGTTTTCGAAAGCGGAAGTCTTCATATTTTCTATTGCGAAAACAGATATTGATTTTCTGAAAGTAAAAATATAAAAAGACGGCGGGAGAATTGCAAAGCAATTCTCC
>FR898449.1:1729-7586 GCA_000437515.1 Acidiphilium sp. CAG:727
GTCGGCGAGCAGAACGGGCGGTACGAAAGTATCCGTACCGCCCGTAATATTATCAATCGATTATAACGAAAGCGAGATGATTTTATTCTCCGCTTGCAAGCACGATTTCAACGCTCGTTATTTCCCCGAACGTTGACGGATCGAATGCGATTCTGTGCGTTTCTTCTTTTCCGTTCATGCTCACGTCATTTCCGTCATATTCCGTATTGTTTCCACCGCGACGATAAATCGTTGCAAATTCTTGCGTTTCTTCGTCCAGCGTTTGTATGTTACGGAAAACAAATTCTTTCGTTCCGTTGACAATCACCTTAATATCGTTCACGGTGCTTGCAAAGCATAAACTAACCGAAAATCTGTTGATTTTAAGTCGATAACCGCTGTATTCGACAACGTACAGAAGCCACTGATTGTCGCCCCATTCCATAATCTGCGACTTAAAGTCGATGTCGTTCGACCTGGTTAAAGCGGCGTCGCCGCGCATATAATCGTCTACTCCCTCGGCAAAATCAACGTCGTAACCGTCCGCTCGTCCGTTTTGGTAGGCTGAGGGTTTATCGAGTTCTATATACCAACGTTTATCCGTTTCGTTATAGAAAAATTTACCGTCTGTGGTTTTGCCGTTTACCGTAACTTTTTTGTACTTTTCGGCAAGGTGACGCACTACCGCGTTATCGCGGAGCGGAGCGTAAATTTTGCCGTTCGTATCGTAAAGTGCTTGCAGCGTTAGTATATCCTTGAAATCGCCGTCGCATACACCCCCGTTCAAAAGCGTTGGGTTGGTGTGTATTCTGCGAGAATACGATTGTCCGGTAGAGCTGAGACGCAGTTGTATTTCTACGTCCGACAAAACGGCAATCTCCCAAGTCTTTACCTGTGTATTGCCGACGATTTTTGTCTTTTTTTCAACATACTCGCCATATCCCGAATATTCACCATGAATCATAAAGTCGTCCGGGAAAGCAATTTCTCCCGTGTGCGTAGCCGTTATGGTGATTTTCGTTCCGTGTTTTACTTTTTTTACGTCCGAATAGATTTTGTCTTTCAGTTCCGCAAGCGAAGCGGTCTTAATCGGAGTCGATTCTTCCGTTCTCCATACGTATTTCAACTCGTACGAAAACTCGTCCAAGTCTTGCTCGTACTCGTTATCGTAGAACGTTGCCGTTACGCCGTAACTTTTTATCGCGGGTTTACCCGTAAAAGTAATTTTTACGTCGGAAGTCGGATATACTTCGTAATCGACGACTTTTTCGTTGTCGTTTTTAATCGCCGCTTCCTTTCCGTTGGCAAATATCTTAAAGTCGCCTTTATCGTAGCCGTCTTCAAAAGTAACCGTTACGAAAAACGAGCCGCCTTTACCCGAAGTAAAATAGATGGTTTCTGTGTTTCCGCTGCCGCTTAACATAGTCCCTTGTCCGTTTTGGATACGCTCTACGCCTTCGGGCAGTACGGACAAGTCCTGAAAGGTTATTTTGTATTTAGTATCCTTCTTGGTGCACGCCGCAAACAAGCATACGACGCAAACGAGCGACAATAAGCATAAAAGTAATTTTTTCATAGTTGTAAAACCTCCTGTTTTTCAGATTTCGTTTGTTTTTCGGTTGATTTCCGAAGCGTAAAGGGGAAAACCCTTCCGCTGCCCCTTCCGATTTAACTTCGATACCGGTAATCGATAACCAAAAGTCGGAAAACGACAAAAAAAGCGCAAGGGAAAAGTTTTCTCTGCGCTTGTAATCTAAACGTAAGTCATAGGCGGTTACCTCCCGTCGAGAGTTTTTGGTTTTTGCAATTCGTCGTTTTTCGTTCCCGTACTGCCTCTTTAGAAAATAGTTTTGACGTTTCGGCGTTGCCGCTTAAAACTATTATGCTTGTTCATCATAGCACAAAATTCTTGTTTTGTCAAGTTCTATAAGCCGACGTATTTTGACTGACCGCCGCGTAATGCAAATTTCGGAAAAGTTTTTATTGTTTTTTAACCGAAACGCCGTCTTTCGAAATCATTACGAGATAGCCTTTCTGCAAAATTTCGGCGCGCAGCGCGTCGGCGGCAGCGTAATCTTTCTGTAACCTTGCGTTCTGCATTTTTTCCGCCATTGCGGTTATTTCGGCGGGAACGGGTTCGTCGTGCTTCGCTTCGTACGCTTTTACGTATTCGGTCGGGTCTTTTTTGAAAAGACCTATAAGCGAGTAAGTTTTGCGTATCTGCGAGAGCATTGCGCCCGCTTTTTCGTCTTTCGCCGCGATAAGCCCGCGTATCGTTCTGAAATATCCGTACAGGTCGGAAATTGCAAGGGCGGTGTTGAAATCGTCGGACATATCTTCGTCGAATTTGTCGTCTATACCGGGGTAGTCGCCGTCGATTTTAATTCCCGCTTTCAACGCAGAATCGTATACCTTGTAAAATTCGTATAAGTGCTTTTCGGCTTCGGGGAATAGTTCGGGCGTTACGTTTATATCGTTACGGTAGTTACCGGATAAAAGAGCAAGTTTTATCGCTTCGTTCGAGTAATCTTTAAGCAGATCGCTCATTAAAAGCGAATTGCCGAGCGACTTGCTCATTTTCTGACCGTTGACTTTGATAAGTCCGTTGTGCACCCAATATTTTACGAACTGTTTGCCGGTCAACGCTTCGGTCTGCGCTATCTCGTTTTCGTGGTGGGGGAATATGAGATCTCTTCCGCCGCCGTGAATGTCTATCTGTTCGCCGAAGGCTTTCCGGTTCATTGCCGAACATTCTATATGCCAGCCGGGGCGACCGTTTCCCCAGGGGGATTTCCAGAAAATCTCGCCCTCTTTCGCCGACTTCCAGAGCGCGAAATCGAGCGGGTCGCGCTTATCCTCGTCGTTGTCTATCCTTACGCCGTTAAGCGCGTCTTCCAGATTTCTGTGCGAAAGTCTGCCGTAGGCGGGGAAAGACGAAACCGAAAAATACACGTCGCCTTTTTTAGTGGGGTAGGCGTGTCCTTTTTCGATTAAAGCCGAAACGAAATCGATAATATCGTCGATACTTTCGGTCGCTTTAATCCATATATCGGGGTCGTCTATGTCCATTTCGCGCATAACCTTGTCGATTTTTTTAATCATCATTTTTGCGTATGCGTCGGCGGGAATACCCGTTTCTTTGGACTTCGCGATTATCTTGTCGTCTACGTCTGTGTAATTGCGGGCGTAGGTTACGTCGTAGCCCTTTTTGATAAGGAATTTTCTGATAATATCGTAGATAAGGGCTTGAAAAGTATGCCCGATATGCGCTTCGCCCGAAACGGTTATTCCGCAGGCGTACATTTTGACCTTATTGCCGTTTAACGGGATAAATTCTTCTTTCTGCCCGGATAAAGTGTTGTAGATTTTCATAGATATAGTCCTTTTTAGTGATTCGTGCGGTATATTGAGTGAATTATCGTGTATTCGGTGATGAGTTTACCCCGCATCGGAAGGCGGAGCAGCCAAATAAGCGAACGTACGCCGATTTCGCGATTGCGTTATTTCAATCGTTTTTCGAGTTCGTCTATGCGGGCGCGGAGCGCGCAGATTTCCTCTACTATCACGTCTTTCGATTCGGCTTTTTCGTCGATCTTTTCGCCGTTTATTTTTACCGTTCTTCCGGGGACGCCTACGACTGTGGCGTGCGGCGGAACGTCTTTAAGTACTACGCTGCCCGCGCCGATTTTGGCGTACTCGCCAACCGTAATCGCGCCCAGAACCTTTGCGCCGCACGATATAATCGCGCCTTCTTTTACGACGGGATGGCGGCGTTTCCCCGTTTCTTTGCCCGTGCCGCCGAGAGTTACGCCCTGATAGATGATAACTCCCTTTTCCACGACGGCGGTTTCGCCGATAACCACGCCTGCGCCGTGGTCGATAAACACGCCCGAAGCGATTTGCGCGGCGGGGTGAATTTCTATGCCCGTAAGGAATTTCGCGACCTGACTTATTATTCTCGCAAGCAACTTAAAGTGTATTTTATAAAAGAAATGAGCCACTCTGTGCCGCGAAAGGGCTTTTACGCCGGAATAGGTAAGCCATACCTCGAATTTCGATCTTGCCGCCGGGTCGCTTTGTTTGGCGAAATTTATATCTTCTCTTAATCTCTTGAAAAACATTTTTATTTTACCGAATATAAACGAAAAAATACGCCTTTTCTCATAGCGCTATGAGAAAAGGCGTCGTAAACGCTGTTCCACTTTTCTTTCGGGTATTATAAACCCCTCGTTATCTCTTTTACGCCGAGCCTGCGTGAGCGATTGACTCCTCTTACTTTGCCGCAACGCAATCGTCTGCGGTTATAGGCAAAGAGCGAAAGGCACTTTCGCGGAAGAACGCTTAGGCTTGCACCGAACGCCTTTTCTCTTGGCGCGTCTTTTCCGTTACTCTTTTTCGCCGTCGATTTCTATATACGTATGAATTTTAACATATAAAACGTGAATTTGCAACCGTTTTCGCCTAACCCGATTAAAAATAATTGCATTTGATAAAATTATGGTGTATAATTTGGGCGTAAATTTGCGTTACCGCAAGACGAAAGGAGATAGTTATGCTCGATCTGAAACTTATAACCGAAAATCCCGAACTCGTAAAGGCAAGACTCGCTAAAAAAGGTTGCGTGGCAGACTTCACCGAGGTTCTTAAACTCGACGCCGAAAGAAAGGAATTGATGGCTAAAATAGAAGCCCTCAAAGCGGAAAGAAACAAAGTTTCGGCTGAAATACCCAAACTTAAAAAAGAAGGCAAGCCCGTAGAAGAAATTTTCGCGCGTATGCGTAAAATCGGCGAAGAAATCGCCGAGGGCGACGCTAAAATAGACGATTTGCAAAAACGCGTTATCGACTACGTCGCTTCGCTGCCGAATATGCCCGACGACGACCTTCTCCCCGGCGAAAAGGAAAATAATAAGGTTATAAAAGTGTTCGGCGAAAAACCCGAATTTGCGTTTAAGGCTAAAAACCACGTGGACCTTTGCACTTCGCTCGGAATAATCGACTACGAAAGGGGCGTTAAACTTTCGGGCAACGGCTATTGGCTCTATCGCGGCGACGGCGCAAGGCTCGAATGGGCGCTTCTCAACTATTTCGTCGCGACGCACCTCAAAGACGGTTACGAAATGATTCTGCCGCCGCACATGCTCGGATATAATTGCGGTTTCGGCGCGGGGCAGTTCCCGAAATTCGCCGACGAAGTTTATTGGGTAGACAGCGAAGACGGTAACAAAAAACGCGCGAAGTTTATGCTTCCGACGGCTGAAACCGCGCTCGTCAATATGTACGCGGGCGAAATACTCGACGAAAGCAAACTTCCCATGAAATTTTTCGCTTACACTCCTTGCTATCGTAAAGAAGCGGGAACGTACAGGGCGGAAGAACGCGGAATGGTAAGAGGACACCAGTTCAATAAAGTAGAAATGGTTCAATACGCTCACCCGGATAAGTCGAAAGAAGCGTTCGAAGAACTCGTGAACAAGGCGTGCGCTTTAATGGAAGGGCTGGGGCTTCATTTCAGACTTTCCAAACTTGCGGCGGGCGACTGCTCGGCTTCCATGGCTAGAACTTACGACATCGAGGTATGGATTCCGTCGATGGGCATATATAAAGAAGTTTCGTCCGTTTCCAACGCCAACGACTATCAGGCGAGAAGAAACAACACGAGATTCAAAGACGCGCAGACGGGCAAGACGAGATTCGTTCATACTCTTAACGGTTCGGGGCTTGCGACGTCGAGAGTGTTCCCCGCGCTGATAGAGCAATATCAGAACGAAGACGGTTCGGTTACCATACCCGAAGTTTTAAGACCGTTTATGGGCGGACAGGAAAGAATAGAAAAGGGCAAACTTTAATAATAACGTACGGCTCGCGGCGTAACGCCG
>FR898449.1:7611-8710 GCA_000437515.1 Acidiphilium sp. CAG:727
CGAGCCGCTTAAAAACTACCATGAAAGACCTCGTATACGAATACGGAAAAGATATTCTGACGTCGGAAAATTTTCTGCGGGAAACGGCTTTTCGCCATCACGGCGCGAAGTCGTGTTTTTGTCATTCCGTATGCGTCGCTTACGAGAGCGTAAGGCTTGCGCTGAAAAGTAAGAAAAAGATAGATATGCGTTCGCTCGTAAGGGGAGCGTTATTGCACGATTACTATCTTTACGATTGGCACGAAAACGATAAAAACCATAAATTGCACGGGTATATCCACGTGAAACGCGCGCTTGAAAACGCCGAAAAAGATTTCGGCTTAAACGACGTCGAGCGGGATATAATTTTTAAGCACATGTTTCCGCTTAATATTCGTTTTCCGCGTTATAGAGAAACTTATATAGTATGTATGGCGGATAAAATATGTTCGATGAAAGACTTTAATAAAAGAGGAAATTGCGAAAACAAACTCGCCGACGGCGAAGATTTAGGCAAAAGATTTACCGATATAGTGTTTGATTTCGACGGAACGCTCGTCGATACGAGCGACGCTATAATAAAGACGTGGCGATATACTCTTAAAGAGTACGGCTACGACTTTACCGAAGATTATTTGTCGGGTATAGTGAACGGCGTTTCGATAGAGCGTTCGCTGTCGATTTTAGGCGTAAAAGACGACGGAAATTTCGCGAAAAAGTGGCTTGAAAATCACGGCAGGTTTATAGGGGAAGCGAAGTATTTCAAAGACGCTTTGCCCGTGCTTGGCTATTTAAGAAAGTCGGGTTATCGGCTCGGAATAGTCACGTCAAGGCCGAAGAGCGAGTACGAGGCGTATCTTGCGGGATTGCACGCCGAAAAATACGTGGATATAGTGGTGCTTGCCGACGAAACCGAAAAGCATAAACCCGACCCCGAACCGCTCGAAAAATACGCCGAACACGCGGGCGTAAAATTAACCGATTGCCTTTACGTCGGCGATATGCCGACGGATATAGCCTGCGCGAACGCGGCGAAAGCGGGTTCGTGCTTTATCCGTCGCGGTAAAGCAAAGCCCTTGCCGCAGGCAGACTACAATATCCGCTCGCTCAAAGAAATCAA
>FR898449.1:8771-9401 GCA_000437515.1 Acidiphilium sp. CAG:727
AAGATACTTTTTAATAAGTTTCCTCGGGCGAATTTAATTATATAAAAATTTCCGTTTTTTGTTGCAAGGAGCATTTACTTATGGTATGATATACTAAACTAAATAAGTCGGTGTTGTATTGTAATAACGACCCCATATCTTATACCGACGAAAGCGGCGAAGGTATTATCGCGATTATCGCGGCTTTGGTTGTGTGCGCGGGCATCGGCGGGGGGGGCGGGGGCGGGTGTGGGGGGGGTTACTATCGGCGGTGTCGTAAGTAATCGAATATAGCGAGCCTACGCAGCAGACTGTGCCTACCGATGTAAAAATTTTAACGACCTAACGGAGCAGTTATGATAGTTTTTAGTGGGAATTTGAATGATGAATGCAAGGCTTACATGAGAAAAAGGAATATATTATCCTGGATTTTAAGTGTAAGTATTGTTTTTATTTTCGTGGCTCCGGTGATTATTGTTTTTGCATTTTGCGTTACAAAATGGTTATTTTTACTCCTTATACCTTTATTGGTGATGATTATGATTGACCATCATCTTCAAAGGTGGGGCTATCCTACGTACGTACAAATCGATGAAGATTATATCACGAGTAAAGGCGATAATCCGAAAGAATTTACGAGTTTCAGCCTTG
>FR898450.1:0-298 GCA_000437515.1 Acidiphilium sp. CAG:727
CGAAACGATTCCCGCCGATATACAAAAATACGTTAAATCGGACTACGTTTATTACAACGAAAAACTTGAAAATACCGAAGACATCTCAAAAGTTAAAATCAATCGCTATTACGGAAATTATAATGGCTCTTATGTTCTGACTTTATGTGGACCATTCGATTATCCCGCTGTAATAAATGAATTTTCAGTCAATGGTTACAATTTTTACTACACCCAAGAAGAATTTATGGTTTGGAGGAAATAACTTATGAAGAAAACGAAAGAAAAACTTTTACTCGTACCATATATCCGCAACTGA
>FR898450.1:396-20193 GCA_000437515.1 Acidiphilium sp. CAG:727
CGCCGCGTTATCGTAGTAGCGATTTCGTTATTTTTTTAATTCTTCGTGGAAATTCGGGATAACGAGAACCGATTTGTAGTTGACGTAAATTACGCTGCCCGCTTTGGCTTTGGGCGGCTTTTTTACGTTTTTGCGTTCGGTGTAGTCCACGTAAACTTTTCCGCCTTTGCCGCCTTCGGAATACGCCGCGCAGATTTCGGCGGCGGTCAGAATTACTTCGTCGGGTATCTTTTCGCCCTTGGTTTCCGCTATCACGAAAGGCGAGTGAAAGGCTTTCGCGTGCAGCCATAAATCGTCTTTGTACGCCCTTGCGAGCAATCTGTCGTTCTGTACGTTGTTTTTGCCGCACTTTACCGTGTAGCCGTTTATCAGATATTCGCGGTAGGGCGATTCTTTGGCTTGCTTGTCTTTACGTTTGGGCGCGGGGAGCAACCCTTCGGCGATAAGTTCGTCTTCTATATCCTTAAAATCGTCTTTCGTCGTCGCAAGCGACAGTTCGTGCTTTACCGAACCTAAATAATCGAGATCTTTTTCGGTCTGTTCTTTTTGCGGAGTAACTATTTCTACCGCGCGTTTTTCTTTCGCGTATTTTTTGAAGTATCTTTGCGCGTTGGCGTTGGGCGTTAAATTTTCGTCCAGCGTGATTTTCATCGGCTTATAATCGTCGTAATAGTTTTCGAGATCGCAACTTCGCATGCCTTTGGCGAGTTTGTATTGATATGCGGTTATGAGTTCGCCCTTTACGCGGAGTTCGTCGTAGCCTTGGCAGGAAAGCAATTTTTCGCTTTCGCCCTGTAATTTTTTGCCGAGTTTTTTTATCTGCGCGTTTACCTTGTCGGACAGGCGTTTGAAGTATAAATCGAAGGCTTTTTTCGTTTCTTTTTTAGAGAAAACTTCGTCCGCCGCGTCTGCGATGGTATCGAAAAATTCGGGCGGTTCCGGGATAGAGATATAGTCCGTTACGTAGTAATCTCTCTTCTTTCCGTCGCCTTTTACGTTGGGGCGGATTTCGGGTGAAAGATAAAAGTTTTTAACCGTTTCGTAAACGCCGTCAAGGTCGTTTTCGTCAACGACTCTTGCCGCCGCTTCTTCTGCGGTAACGAACGAAAAACCCTTTACGTTCTCGAATAAAAATTTGGGCGTATCTCCCGTAAAAGTAAGCCTATAACGCGATTTGAAAGCATTTTCGTCCGTAATTTCGATTTTATCCTGCGACTTCGGCAGTTCGTATTTCGCGCCCGAAAGGGTGAGGCGGGTGGTCGCCACGTCGAGCGGGGCGTTCTTTATGCAACCTAAAATTCTGCCGTCTTCGGTAAGAATAAGGTTGGAATATTTGCCCATTATTTCGCAGTACATAGTCTTTTCTACGGAGTCTTTGAAATCGTTTTTGGTCTTGAAATCAACTTTGACTATACGTTCGAAACCGACGAGCGAAACGCCCGTGATTTCCGCGCCGAGCAGGTGCTTGCGGAGCAGCATGCAAAAGGACGGCGCGACCTGCGGCTTGGGCTTTTCGGCGGAAGTAAACGCCACTCTGCAATATTCGGCGTTCGACGAAAGTACGAGAGTTCTCGCTCCCGCTTTGGTGTAGACGGCAAGGTAAACGTCGTCTTTGTCGGGTTGAACGACGCGGTTGACTTTTGCCACCGTCAAAAGGTTATTCAGTTCTTTCGCCGTATGCAACAGCGTAAATGCGTCTTGCGGCATAATTTCTCCTGCCCGTTTTTTTATGATTTACCGTCTTGCGAAGACGGGTGTATCCGTCATTCCGAACGCAATGAAGAATCTCCCGGAAGGGAAATCCTTAAATCGACTACGTATCCCGCGTAAAGCGTTCTGTGTAAATTATATATAAAATTTAATAAAAAGTAAAATTTATACTGTACAAAAATTTGCAAAACGAAAGAAAATGTGCTAAAATGTACGGGACTAAACCTATATGCAGGTTATTTACAGGAGTTAAGATGAAATACACTACCGCGCAAGGCGAAAAAAGCACCGTAAAGATTACCATTACTTTAACTGCCAAAGAATGGAACGAAATGCAGGACAAGGCGTACGAAAAGAACAAAGGCAGATACCAGATTCCCGGTTTCAGAAAAGGACACGTACCCAAGGCTATCATAGAACAACACTACGGCAAGAGCGCGTTTTACGAAGAAGGCATAAACGAAGCGTTCGGCAAATATTACTACGACGTACTCGATAAAGAACCCACTATCGAACCCGTAGATCGCCCGGACGTCGCTATCGACAAACTCGACGCGAAGGGGCTTACGATGACCGCTACCGTACCCGTTAAACCCGACGTAAAGTTAGGCGACTACAAAGGTATAAAGATTAAGAAAGTTGAGTATAATGTTACCGACGCCGACGTGCAGACCGAAGTCGACAGATTCCTCGACCAGAACTCTTTCGAAGAAGAAGTTACCGGCAGACCCGCCGAAAACGGAGATATTACCGTTATCGATTACAGCGGCAGCGTGGACGGAGTTAAGTTCGACGGCGGCACGGCCGAAAAGCAAACCCTTACTTTGGGCAGCGGCGCGTTTATCCCCGGTTTTGAAGACGGCGTAGTCGGTATGAATATCGGCGACACCAAGGATATAACCGTTAAATTCCCCGAAGACTACGGCGCGAAAGAACTCGCAGGCAAAGAAGCCGTTTTCGCGGTTACTCTTCATTCGCTCAAAGTGAAAAAACTCCCCGAACTTACCGACGAACTCGTAAAGGACAAGGCGGGCAGCGAAACCGTAGACGCGTACAAGGCGACGGTTAAAGAAAGACTCGAAAAGGCTAATACTCAAAGGGCAGAAAGAGAAACCGAAGACAATATCATAAAGGCGATTACCGAAAAGAGCGAAGTCGAAATCCCCGACGCGCTCGTCGAAAGAGAAATCGACAATATGATTCAACAGACTTCGTACAGACTTATGTATCAGGGTCTTAAATTCGAAGATTATCTCAAATATACCGGTCAGACCATGGAATCTTACAGAGAGGGTTGCAAAGAAGCGGCTAAAGCCCACGTTAAAACCCAACTCGTTATAGACAAGATTCTCACCGCCGAAGACATCAAGGCGGACGAAGCGGATATTGAAGCGAAGTTGAAAGAACAAGCCGAAGCCGTAGGCAAGACTTACGAAGAATACGCGAAAGACGTCAACGACAGACAGAGATCTTATATCGAAAACGAAGTCGTCGTAGACAAACTCTTCAAGTTCCTTAAAAGTAATAACGAGATAGCGTAAATATAAAACGAATTAACGAAACGGGGGTAATTATTGCAATTACCCCGTTTTTAGAATGGCAAGGAGTATGATTATGGCGTTAATCCCCATGGTGGTGGAGCAAACCGACAGAGGCGAGCGTTCCTACGATATTTATTCAAAACTTCTCGAAGAGAGAATAATTTTCATAACGGGCGAGATAAACGACGCGCTCGCAAATACCGTCGTGGCGCAACTTTTATATCTCGAAGCGAAAGATTCCACGAAAGATATAGACGTGTATATAAACAGTCCCGGCGGAAGCGTAACGGCGGGGCTTGCGATTTACGACACCATGAACTTCATAAAATGCGGAGTTTCTACGATTTGTATCGGCATGGCTGCGAGTATGGCGGCGTTTTTGCTGTCGAGCGGCGAAAAGGGCAAGAGATTCGCTCTGCCGTCGAGCGAGATTATGATTCACCAGCCTTTGGGCGGAGCGCAGGGGCAGGCGAGCGACATTAAAATTCAAGCCGAACATATTTTAAGCATAAAGAAAAGGCTTAACGAAATTCTTGCCAAAAACACGGGCAAACCCGTCGAACGGATAGAAATCGACACCGACAGAGATAATTATCTCACCGCCGAAGACGCGCTTTCTTACGGCTTAATCGACAAAATTTTCGTAAAGAGATAATTTTTGTCTTCTTTTGATTTTATGTAAAGAGGGTACGATTGTCATCCCGAACGAAGTGAAGTCCCCTGGGCTGGTCGCCCCTTCTTCGGCACGCTGTGCGTGCCACCTCTCCCGCTTCAACGGGAGAGCATACACCCGGAAAGGCAAAACATACGGACTTGATATTACTATAACGTTCACTCCGCAGTAAACCACCCTTTTTGGAGATTCTTCGCCAAAGGCTCGGAATGACGGTATATTTTGACTCGTACTCCGATCTTCGGGATTGCCACGGTCGCTACGCTCCCTCGCAAAGACGACGTTATTCCGACTTTCCCGCTCGGGGGACGCATAATAAAACATATAATTTTAAGACGACTTTAAGGAGAATATATGGCAAATAATAACAATCGCGACGACGACTTGTTCTGCTCGTTCTGCGGAAAACCCAAAGAACTCGCCAAAAAACTTATAGCGGGTCCTAACGGCGTGTATATCTGCGACGAGTGCATAGACATATGTAAAGAGGTTCTCGAAAGCGACGAAGAAAAGAAAGAAGAGAAATCGAGCGTAAGGCTTCTGAAACCCAAGGAAATCAAAGCCGAACTCGATAAATATATAGTCGGGCAGGAAAAGGCTAAAAAAGTGCTTTCCGTCGCCGTCTATAATCATTATAAAAGAGTAAACAGTTTGAACGGCAAAAACAAAGACGATACCGAGATCGAAAAATCGAACGTATTACTTCTCGGACCTACGGGTTCGGGTAAGACGTTGCTTGCAAGAACGCTCGCGAAGATATTGAACGTTCCGTTCGCGGTTGCGGACGCGACTACGCTCACCGAGGCGGGCTACGTCGGCGAAGACGTTGAAAACATTCTGCTTAAACTCATTCAGAACGCCGATTACGACGTGGAAAGAGCGCAAAAGGGCATAATATATATCGACGAAATCGACAAAATCGCGAGAAAAAGCGAAAACGTTTCTATAACCCGCGACGTAAGCGGCGAAGGCGTTCAGCAGGCGCTTTTGAAAATTATCGAATCGACTATCGCGTCCGTACCCCCGCAGGGCGGAAGAAAACACCCGCAGCAGGAATTTATCCGCATAGATACCACCAACATTTTGTTCATTTGCGGCGGCGCGTTCGTCGGTCTCGATAAAATAGTAGGCAGAAGAAAAGATTCTTCTTCGCTCGGCTTTGCGGGTAAACTCAAAGAAGAAATCGAATCGTCCGACGCTTACGTAGACGAAATTCAACCGCAGGATCTCACCAAATTCGGTCTTATCCCCGAATTCGTCGGCAGAATGCCCATAACGGTCGGACTTCACGCGCTCGACGAAGACGCGCTCGTAAAAATAATGACCGAGCCGAAAAACGCCATCGTCAAGCAGTATAAAAAACTCGTCGGGCTCGACAAGGTAGAACTCGTCGTAACCGACGACGCGGTAAGAGAAGTCGCGAAACGCGCTATCGCCTTAAAGACGGGCGCGAGAGGGCTTCGCACGATTTTCGAAAATCTTATGCTCGAAAGCATGTACGATATTCCGTCGGAAGACGACGTAGAAAAGGTGATTATCGATAAAGACGTGGTTTTGGGCGGCAAACAACCGGAAATAATCAAAAAACGGATCGCTTAACGGCAAAAAGCGGCGCGGGGCGAGTGAAAATTCACAACCCCCCCCCCTCTCTTCTATAACAAACNNGAAAATTCTCTCGCCCCGCTTTTTTCATATAAAAAACACCGTACGAAAATAATGAAAACACAAAATTCTATATAATAATAGATATTTTAAAATTAGAATATTACCGACGGCGGATACGCGCCGACGGCGAGGAGAAATTTATGGAAAAGCAATTTAATCTATCGAAAGTATTCGATCACGCTTCTAAAATCAACGAAGCGTATCACACTCTGTTAAAGCCGTTGTGCAAGGAAACCGGTTTGCCGCCGCTCGCGCTGGATATTCTGTTGTTTCTGGCAAATAATCCTGATAACGCTACGGCGAACGATATGTGCCGGATGCGCGGGGTAAAATCGGGCATAGTATCGGTACATATCGACCGACTCGTGCGCGACGGATTGATAACGCGTACCGTCGTACCGGAAGACAGACGCAAAACCAGGCTTATTCCTGCCGAAAAAGCCGGCGAACTGATAGAAAAAGGCAGAAAAATTCAACGGGAGTTTTCCGCCGAGTTGAGAAACGGTATTTCGGAAGAAGATTCGCTCGTATGGCAAAGGGTTATGAAGACGATTGACGGAAACGTATCCCGTATTATCGATAAAAAAGGAAAATAAAAAAATGTTAAAATTACTTAAAAACATGCGGGTTAAAGAAGTCGTAATGGCTGCCGTTTGTCTGCTTCTCGTCGTAGGGCAGGTCTATTTCGACCTGCTTCTGCCCGACTATATGACGAGGCTTACGACTTTAATCAAGACTTCGGGCGCAACCGACGAAATTTGGAAAGTCGGGCTTAAAATGCTCGGTTGTACCCTTGTCAGCGCGGTTTTCGCCGTGATTTGCGGGTATCTCGCCGCAAGGACGGCTTCCGGGTTCAGTTTCGTCGTGAGAGAGAAACTCTTTCGGCGCGTAACCGATTTTTCAAAGACCGAAATGAACGATTTTTCGGTGCCGAGCCTTATAACGAGAACCACCAACGACATAACGCAGATACAGATGATAGTAGCCATGGGGCTGCAAATGCTGATAAAAGCGCCGATTATGGCGGTGTGGGCGGTTATTAAAATTCTCGGCAAAAGTTGGGAATTATCAGCCGTTACCGCGGCTTTCGTCGTCGTTATCTGCGTAACGGTATTTATCGTTATGGCGATATGTATTCCGAGATACCGTAAAGTGCAGAAAGCGACGGATAAAATCAATCTCGCCGCAAGGGAAAATCTTACGGGTATAAACGTCGTGCACGCCTTCAACGCCGAAGATTATCAGAACGAAAAATTCGATAAGCCGAGCAAAGAAATGTTCGGTTTGCAGATGAAAAATCAAAAGGCGTTTGCGCTGGTAAACCCGACGATGACGCTGGGGATGAACGGGCTTACGCTCGTAATTTATTGGCTCGGCGCCGCGCTCGTGAACAATATCCCCGCCGCGAACGTTTCGGGCAGAATAGCGTTTTTCAGCGAAGTGCTTGCTTTTTCGACCTACGCGACGTATATCGTAATGTCGTTTATGATGCTCGTAATGATATTTATGATGTTGCCGCAGGCGCAGGTTTCCGCCGAACGTATAAACGAAGTTTTGTCTACGGAGCCGTCGATTAAAGGCGGCGTCGTCGAAAAGTCGGAAGAAGAGGGAACGGTGGAATTCAGAAACGTGAGTTTCCGTTATAAAGACTCGACGGAAGACGAATTGTCGGGTATAAATTTCAAGGTAGAAAAGGGCAAAACGCTTGCGATAATCGGCGCGACGGGGTCGGGCAAAACGACGCTCGTAAACCTTATTCCGCGTACCTACGACGCAACGCAAGGCGAAGTTTTAGTCGACGGAGTGAACGTAAAAGACTATACGCAAAAGGCTTTGCTCGACAAAATCGGCTTCGTAACGCAAAAGGCTACGCTTTTTTCAGGCACTATAAAAGATAACGTGTTTTTCGGCGAAAGCAAGACCGACTACGACGACGCGGATTTAAGCGAAGCGCTCGAAGCGTCGCAGGCAAGCGAATTCGTGGATAAGTTACCCGAAAAATCAGAACATAAAATCGCTCAACTCGGTCGTAACGTGTCGGGCGGACAAAAGCAAAGGATTTCTATAGCCCGCGCGCTTGCGAGAAAGCCCGAAATTCTCGTTTTCGACGATTCTTTTTCCGCGCTCGATTACCGTACCGACGCGCGACTCAGAAAAGAACTTAACGAGAAATTCAAGGGCGTCACGAAGATAATCGTTGCGCAAAGGGTAAGCACGATACGGCACGCCGACGAAATACTCGTACTCGATCGTGGCGAAACGGTCGGCAGAGGAACGCACGACGAACTTATCGAAAGTTGCGGAATTTACCGTGAAATAGCGGCGTCGCAAACGGGCTCTCAAAAGGAGGAAAAACGCGTATGAAACGTAATGAAAACAGTCGTATACGATCGCTTAAAAAGAGCGCGGATTATCTTAAAAAGAGCGTAATATGGGTTGTCGTGGCGTTGATTCTTGCGGCGGCAAGCGCGATTATAACCATTATAGGCCCCGATAAAGTGGGCGAAATCGCGAACGTTATTTCGGACGGGCTTTTGGGCGAAATCGACCTTGCGTCGATAGCGAAAATCGGTGCGACTCTCGTGTGTCTGTATTGTTTAAGCGTGGCGTTCTCGTTTTTGCAGAACTATATAATGGCGGTCGTAACGCTTAAAATGTCTTACAGGCTCAGGGGCGAACTTTCCGAAAAGATAAATACGGTGCCGCTTAAATACTTCAACACCACTTCGCAGGGGGATATTTTAAGCCGTATCACCAACGACGTATCCACTCTGCAACAGGGGCTTACGAACAGCCTGCCGACGATAATCGGCGCGTCGGCGCAATTTATCGGCTGCCTGATAATGATGTTCGTAACCGAATGGCGGCTCGCCCTTATTTCTCTCGGCGTAACGATTATCGGCATGATAGTAACGGTACTTATAATGAAGCGTTCGCAAAAGTACTTCGCGGACAGACAACGCTGTCTGGGCGCGCTCAACGGATATATCGAAGAATCGTATTCGGGGCATGAAACGATTAAACTTTCCGAAGCGGAACGTCAGGTCAATAAAGCCTTCGATAAGTTGAATATCGACGTATATAACGCCAACTGGAAGTCGCAGTTTCTGTCGGGAATAATGCAGCCGCTGATGAGCGTTATAAGTAACGTGGCGTACGTCGCAGTATGCGTGGTCGGTTCGATTTTAGCCGTAAACGGAAAGATAAATTTCGGCGTAATAGTGTCGTTTATACTCTACGTAAGACTGTTTACTTCGCCGCTTACGCAGATAGCGCAGGGGCTCACCAATCTGCAGACCGCTTCTGCCTCGGCGGGCAGAATATTCGACTTTTTAGAGAGCGAAGACATGCCCGACGAAAGCGATAAGACGGCTGAACTTACGTGCGTTAAGGGTAACGTGGAATTCAAAGACGTTCGCTTCGCCTATCCCGATACTCCCGATAAAATAATCATAAAGGACTTTTCGGCGAGCGTGAAGTCGGGACAGAAAGTGGCGATTGTCGGACCTACGGGCGCGGGCAAGACGACTATGGTCAACCTGCTTATGCGGTTTTTCGACATAAACGGCGGGGATATTACGATAGACGGCGTTTCGATAAACGATATGAAACGCGAAGACGACCATAATCTGTTTTCTATGGTTTTGCAGGATACGTGGCTTTTCGAAGGTACTTTGCGTGAAAATCTCGTATATAATATGAGCGGCGTTACGGACGAAGACCTCGAACGCGTGTGCAGGGCGTGCGGGCTGGATAAATTCGTCCGCTCGTTGCCGGGCGGCTTTAATACGGAACTTTCCGAAAGTTCGTCGATTTCGGCGGGGCAGAAACAACTTATAACGATAGCGCGCGCGATGCTTCAAAATTCGCCGATGCTTATTCTCGACGAGGCGACTTCGTCGGTCGATACCCGTACCGAACTCGTAATTCAAAGGGCGATGGACGAACTCACCAAAGGCAGAACGAGTTTCGTAATAGCGCACAGATTATCGACGATTAAAAACGCCGACCTGATACTCGTAATGAACGAGGGCGACGTAATAGAAAAAGGCACTCACGACGAACTTATGGAAAAAGGCGGTTTTTATTCGACTCTTTATAACAGTCAATTCGCCGTCGTATAACCACAAAAACAGGCGATTAAAGCAGGGCGGGCGGAAAATTTTTCCGCCCGCTATTGTGAAATCGGTAAAAAAGTGTAAAAACAGTTGCGTTTTTGTTTATATAGTAGTATAGTGCTTGACGTCGAGAAGTATTATTCTTGTCTGGCATGATTATAAAGAAAGGAGTTGAATTTATGAAGAGAAAGAAGATTTTATGTTTATTGACCGTTTTGTCGGTTGCATTTTGCTCTTGTTTTTTGTTTACGGGTTGTAAAAAGGAAAGCGACGAAAATAAAAAATACGACGTAAGCATAAAGGTTAAGAACAATTTTGACAGCGAATGGATTTTTGAACCCGGTGTCAACGAGTTGACGTATACGTTTGATTACACGGGCAAAGAAATGAGATTTTGGGTAGATTCTTACAATCTCCCGAAACATCCGCGTTGGAGTAACGATTGGTTTACTCCGAACAGTAGCGGGGCGAACGTGTTTCATAAGAGTACATTATACCGCGCTCCGGGTGGTCATAATGAAGAATATAGAGGCGCGGTAGTAAATCGTGGTGAGTATATTATTCGTATTGAAGCAGATAGTACGTCAAATATCTGGAACGAACGTGTTGTTCGTTTGTACATAAATGTTTTATAAAGTAGAGTTCACTATGCGAAAAATGGTACAAAGAAGTAAAGTCCGTAAGCGACCGCGGTGTTTATAGTATTTGTATCGAAGCGGATTCCACGTCAACTATTTGGAATTGTAGATTTGTGTATTTAGTTATTACAATTGTATAAAGGAGATAAAAATGACTAAGCGTGCGGGGGGGGGGAGGGGTTTAATCCCCCCCCCCCCCTTTTTTTTCCCCCTCCCCCGTTTATTTAAAAAACCGGGTCGGCTTTGCCGACGCGTAATTATTTTTGGATAGCAATAAAATCAAAGAAGGGGGATTTTGGCGAGATAGACTATGTCTTTTCTGTCCGCCGCGCCGCCTTCGGCTAAAACGAAAGTCTTTTTGGTTATAACGCCGCCCGCTTTATTGACGAGCGCTTCAAGCCCGAGTAAACTTTCGCCCGTAGAAACTACGTCGTCTACTATGCCGACTTTTTTACCTTTCAGAAGGTCTACGTCGTGTTTGGAAAGGTAGAGTTGCTGCGGTTTGCCCGTCGTTATCGAAGAGCCGTAATCGACTTCGATTCCGTCCTGCATATAGAGTTTTTTAGACTTTCTCGCGACGGCGTAATATCTGTGCCCGAGTTCTCTCGCGCAAACGTGCGTAAGTTGAAGCCCTTTCGATTCGGCGGTTATAAGTACGTCGCAGTCCGAAAGATATTTCGCAAGTTCTTTGCCGCAATGTTCTGTTAAAGAAGCGTCGCCGTGCAGATTGAAAAACGCTATGTTAATGCCGCTCGGAAGCGGAAGTATCGGGAGTTCGGTTTCAAAACCTTTTATATCGAGTTTCAAGTATTCGCTCATTTCATTTTACCTCTTTTGAATATCCGTAACACCTTATGATAATACCACCTTTTGCAAAATATTTCAAGCAAATAGGGGGTAATAATGCGGAGCGATACAAAATATATTGTATTAGTTATTATGAATTATTTTGATTTTTCGTTACAAAAAATAGAAAGCCTTACGGGCAGTTCGCTCAAAAACGGACTTAACGCCGAAAAGGTGGTCGAAAACCGTAAAAATTTCGGAAGCAACGCTTTGCCGAAAAAGCGAAAAACGAGTTTTATTAAAAGGCTGTTTTCCTGCCTTGCCGAACCGACGCTCGTCATTCTCGAATTTGCCTGGATAATTACGGTCGGCGTCAATATCGGCAAGTTTCTGCGCACCGGCGACGGCGATATTTACGAATGCGTCGGCATTTTTATAGCGATCGCTTTGTCCGTCGGGCTTACCATGATAATGGAAGGAAAATCCGAAAAGGCTTTCGAATTACTCGGTAAAGAGTACGACAAAGTGAGCGTAAAAGTCGTTCGGGGCGGCGAAATTATCGTCATACCCAAAGAAGAAATAGTGGTCGGCGACGTGGTTATAATCGAAACGGGCGATAAAATTATCGCCGACGGAAGACTTATCGAAAGTCGCGGCTTGACGGTAGACGAATCGACTCTGACCGGCGAAAGTCTGCCCGTGGGGAAAAACGCCGACGCGAAAGTAAAAGAAAACGCCGCTCTCGCCGAAAGGTTCAACGTGGCGTATTCGGGTACTTTCGTATGCGGCGGAACGGGCAAAATGATAGTTACCGCCGTGGGCGCGAACGCCGAACTCGGCAAAATAGCAAGCGATCTGACGTTGGAAAGCGCGGTTTCGGCGCCGTTAAGCGAAAAACTCACGCGGCTCGGTAAAACGGTTACGATAGTGGGTTCGATAGCCGCCTCTTTGGCGTTTATATTGTCGGGCGACAAAATCGCTTTTTAGGGGGACGGAAATTTTATTATTACGGGCAACGTAAATTTCGTGTCCGTACAGGACTGCTTTATCGAGGCGATCGTCCTGATAGTCGCAGCCGTTCCCGAAGGCTTACCGACTACGGCGGCAATATCGCTTACTCTTAACGTGCTTAAACTCGCAAAGTCTAACGCGCTTATCCGTAAACTCGTCGCCGCGGAAACGGTCGGTTGCGTCAGCATTATATGCTCGGATAAAACGGGAACTTTAACCGAAAACAAAATGACGGTCGTTAAAATCGGCGGCGCAAACGGCAGAGAAAGCGAAGATAAAATCGCGTTCAACTCTGCCGTAAACTCTACCGCAGAAATAAAAATAGTCGGCGGCAGACGTGAATATTTCGGCTCGGCTACCGAATGCGCGCTTTTGGCAGACGCTGAAAAACGGGGCGTTGACTACGTAAAAGCGAGAAGAGAAAACAAGGTCGACGACGTGGTGCCGTTCGATTCGTCGTATAAGTATATGTCGTCCGTCGTGAACGGAAAGACTTACTTAAAAGGCGCGCCGGAAGTCGTTCTCGATAATCGTTTTTATATTTTTCAAGGTCGGCGAAATTGTCGAAAGTCGCTATTAAAACCGCGCTCTGGTCGGCGTTCGGGTTTATATTAAGTCCCGTTTCTACCGAGCGTAAAACCTCGATTTGTCCGACGAGCGAGTTAAGCCCGTCAAAAAATTTTTTCGCTTCGTCTTCCGTTCCGTCCCTGAATTTCCAGGTTACTATATGTTTAATCATTTTCTTCTCCCAAAACGGCGAAAATTTCGCTCAAATTAAAAATTTCGTAATCGTATTTTACGTTTTCGGGGTTGCCTTCTTTGCGATAGTTTGCCCGACAGGTTTTTATTCCGTTTTTTAACCCTAACGGAATATCCGAAACGAGCGAATCGCCTATTATCAACGTTTTTTCCCTCGTAAAATCGGGAATGCCGTTTTTTACCGCATTAAAAAATTCGTCGCTCGGCTTGGCGTAACCTATCTCGTCGGATATAAACACTCCGCTTAAAAACGGGCGGAGCATAGATAAATCGAGCCTGTTGTTCTGCACCGATCTAACGCCGTTCGTTATTATGTACGAGCGGTATCCGAGTTTTTTAAGCCTTTCTAAAACGCTTTTCGTTTCGGGGTATAAAATGCAGGTGTTTTCGAGTTTTTTCTCGTAAACTTCCTGAAATTTTTCGGGGTCGGCGGTAGTGTTCATAACCCGATTGTATTCTACGTATCTGCCGATTAAAACCGAGCGTTTGTCGAGTTCCCCGCGGGAATATTTATCCCATAATTTCTGATTGATTTCGGAGTAAACGTCGTAGTCGATTTTCTCTTGCGGAAAACCGAATTCCGTTGCCGTTTCGGTAAAGCATTTTTTGCCCGACGCGTAAAAATCGAATAAAGTGTCGTCCGCGTCGAATAATAAAGTATCGAACAACATGATTGAATTGTATCATAAAGTATAAATATAATCAACCGTTTGACGTTGACAAATCGGGTATAAAAAAGTATAATTGAAACGAAATATAAATTTCGCGAAAAGGTGATAATATGAAATATTATTTGGGCATAGATTTAGGCGGTACTTTCATCAAAGGCGGTGTCGTTGACGAAGACGGGAAAATAATCGCCAAAGAAAAAGTTCCGACCGAAAAAGAAAAGGGAGCGGAAGGCGTGATGGATAACGTCGCTTTGCTCGTCGATAAACTTCTTAAAGAAGCAAATCTCGAAAAGAGCGATATCGGCGGGGTCGGGATGGGCGTTCCCGGCATGATAAACGGCAAAGACGGCATAGTCGTTACAAGTAATAACCTTAACTGGCTTCACGTAGAGATGGTCAAGGGTATGAAAGATCGCACGGGGCTGGATTTTACCATTACCAACGACGCTAACGCGGCTGCGCTCGGCGAGGCGACTTACGGCGTCGGCAGAGATTACGAAGACAGTATATTGCTTACGCTCGGCACGGGCGTCGGCGGCGGCATAGTTTTAAGCAATCGCATAGTCGAAGGCAACAAGTCCGCGGGCGCGGAACTCGGTCATATGGTCATATGCGACGGCGGCGAACAATGTACGTGCGGCAGAAAAGGGTGTTTCGAAGCGTACTGCTCGGCAACCGCTCTGATAAGAGATACGAAGCGCGCCATGCTCGCCCATAAAGACAGCAAGATGTGGGAAATCGGCGATATCGAAAAGGTCAGCGGCAAGACGGCTTTCGACTATAAAGATACGGATAAATACGCCCGCGAGGTAGTCGATAATTATATCGAAAAACTCGCATGCGGTATAGCGAACATCGCGAATATTTTCCGTCCGCACGCGGTAATGCTCGGCGGCGGAGTATGCGCGCAGGGCGACAATCTCATAAAACCCGTGCAAAAAATCGTGGACGAACAGATATTCGGCACGATTCACGGACCGAAGTGTCCCGTCATCATAGCAAAACTCGGCAACGACGCCGGCATGCTCGGCGCTGCCGCTCTCGTTATGAAAAAATAAAAAAAGTGCGAAAATCGCTTATAAAACGCTGCCACGGCGTTGACAAACCGAAAGGTTATATTATATAATAAACAAAATAAACTTTTTCGGGTTTTTATGCAAGAATTCAGAATATCGCTTGCCGGCGATTTAGGCAGCGGCAAAAGCACGGTCGGGGCGATACTAAAAGATCGTTTCCGCGCGGAAATCATTTCTATCGGTAAAATTCAACGTCAGATGGCGGCGGATATGGGTATGGATACCTGTGAGTTCAATCGTTATCAGGAAACCCACCCCGAATTCGATAAAGTGCTTGACGGTAAACTTGCCGAGTACGAAAAGACGGACGGAAATTTTATTTTTGATTCCCGTATGGCGTGGCACTTTACGCCGAGCGCGTTCAGCGTTTACCTTAAATGCGACCCGACGGAAGCGGCTAAAAGAGTCGCGGCTGCGGCGAGAAAAGACGAATCTTATAATTCGGAGCAGGAAGCGGCGGACAAGTTGACTTTGCGCCGCGAACGCGAAAAAAAGCGTTATTACGACTTCTACGGGGTCGATATAACGGATATGGACAATTACGATCTTGTCGTCGACACGACGGACAAGACCCCCGAAGAAGTGGCCGAAGCGATAGCGAAGGCTTATTTCAAAAAATAATCGAGAGGAATACGGTATGCATTGGGCAGAGAGAATAGCGGACGAACTTATAGCGGAAAATCCCGGTAAAGAGGAATTTTTGTGCGCGGCGGGTACCAGCCCGTCGGGCTCGGTACACATAGGCAATTTCAGGGACGTAGCCACGCCCTTTTTCGTCGTCAAAGCGTTGAGGGCGAGGGGCAAAAAGGCAAGACTTATGCTTTCGTGGGACGATTTCGATCGTCTTCGCAAAGTCCCCAAAAACATCGCGGCGATAGATCCCGAATTCGATAAATATCTCGGTATGCCTTACTCGATGATTCCCGATCCGAACGGCAAGCGCGAATCTTTCGCCGACTACTACGAAAAAGAATACGAAAAATCGTTGGAAGAACTCGGTATAGATATCGAATACCGATATCAGGGCAAAGAATACCGTTCGGGCAGATACGTAGACGGCATAATAAAGGCTATGCACTCCCGTAAAGAAATTTACGACATCTTAATGAAGTACAAAACGCAGGACAGCGACGAGGGCGAAAGAGAAAATTACTATCCTCTGAGCGTTTATTGCAGCGACTGCGTAAAAGATTTTACCGAAATATTGTCTTATAACGAAGAAACCGAAGATATAACTTACAGATGTAAAGTCTGCGGTAAGACCGAAACGGTCAATCTCCGCGACTATCATCTCGTAAAACTCATGTGGAAAATCGACTGGCCCATGCGCTGGGGCGTCGAAGGCGTAGACTTCGAACCGGGCGGCATAGACCACGCGGCTGCAAGCGGATCTTTCGTCGTCGCAAAAGAAATCGCCGACAAGATATTCAACGTCAAAGCGCCTAAATTCCAACCCTACGGCTGGCTTTCCATCGCCGGCTTGGGAGATATGCACTCGTCCACGGGCAATAACATAACCCCCGCCACGGTACTCGAAGTATACGAACCCGATATGGTAAGGTGGCTTTTCGCGAAGTACGCGCCTACCGACGGCTTCGCGTTCAATTTCGACGATACGATAATCAGACATTACAGCGAATTCGATAAAGGGCTGGAATCCGCCAAAAACGGAACCGCCGACGAATATACCACCGCGGTTTATAAACTCAGCATGTTAAACGGGCTCGACACTCCCGCAAAAGTTCCGTTCGGTGTGCTTGCTTCGGTCGCTACGATAGTAGATTTCAACCCGCAGTCCGTCAAAGAAATACTCGCGAAAGTAGGAGTAAACTTTGAAAAACGCGACGAAGAAAGATTGCTTCGCGTCAAGAACTGGATAACCAAACATCAGCCGTCGAAAATGTATAAACTCCTTACCGGGAGAAACGACGAGTATTACGCGACTTTGTCCGACGAAGAAAAGACGGCGATCAAGGCTCTTGCGGATTTCGTAGAAGCAAAAGACGGGATAGGCGAGCAGGAGGTACAGCAATACCTTTACTCGATTATCAACAAACCCGAACTTACCAAAAAAGAAAACACGGTTCGCCAACAGAGATTTTTTGCGGTATTTTACAATCTTTTGTTCGGTACGGATAAGGGTCCGAGATTATATCTCTTCCTTTCCGCAATCGACAAGAGCAAATATCTTAACTTGTTAAAATTTTAACTTAAAGGCGGGCGTCGGATACGCTCGCTTTGCGTTTATATAAAGTTTGCATAAAAAGGAGAGAAGCATGAACGAAAACTTCAGATTCAAAGATTTGCCTTACGTCCGCCCCGATTTCGCCAAAGTCAAAACCGAACTCGCCGCGATTACCGAAAAAATGAAAAACGCCGCTTCTTACGACGATGCAAAAGTCGCCTATTTTAACTTCGAAGCGACTATGAGCGACCTTCGCGACGCGTACACGATAGTTTCCATTCGTCATACAGTCGATACGAGAGATAAATTCTACGACGACGAAAACGAATTTTTGTCGGAAGCGTTCCCCGAACTTTCGCCCTATACCGTCGCGTTTTCAAACGCCTTGTACGACGGCAAATTCAAAGCCGATTTCGAAAAAGAATTCGGAAAGCAACTTCTTTCGATGATAGAACTCGAACGTAAGTCTTTTTCCGAAAAAAATATTCCGCTTCAACAGAAAGAAGCGAAACTCTGTAACGAATACGAGAAGATCATCGCTTCCGCCGAAATCGATTTCGACGGCGAAAAACGTAATCTTTACGGCGTTATGAAGTACTTCGAAGACGAAGACAGAGAAGTAAGAAAAGCGGCGTGGAAAAAGTACGAAGAATTTTTCGCGAGCCACGAAAAACGCTTCGAAGAAATCTGGGACGAACTCATAAAAGTAAGAAACGAACAGGGCAGAAATTTAGGCTTCGAAAATTTTATACCTCTGGGTTATATGCAGCAGGGCAGAACGGATTATAACGCCGCCGACGTCGCCTCTTTCAGAGAGCAGGTAAAAGAAGAACTCGTGCCGCTTTGCAGTAAACTTTACGAGGCTCAGGCGAAGAGATTAAATCTCGATAAAGTCCGCGTATACGACGAAAATTGCGTATTTGCGGACGGCAACGCCACGCCTATCGGCAACGACGACGAACTCGTGGAAATCGCCCGCGAAATGTATAAAGACATGAGCAAAGAAACGGGCGAATTCATCGACTTTATGATAGACCACGAATTGCTCGACTTAAAGAATAAGCCGGGTAAGGCTTCTACGGGCTATATGACCTCTATTCTTAAATACAAAGCCCCGTTCGTGTTCTCGTGCTTTAACGGAACGATCGGAGATATTCAGGTGCTTACGCACGAACTCGGACACGCTTTCGCGGGTTACGAAGCCATGCGTAATCAGCCGATCGCCGACTATTATTCCGAGTCCACCGACATAGCCGAAATTCACTCCATGAGCATGGAGCAATTCGCATATCCTTACGCCGAAAAATTCTTCGGCGACAAAGCGAATAAATTCCGCTTCCAGCACTTGCAGGAAGCAATCACTTTCGTTCCGTTCGGCGTTGCCGTCGACGAGTATCAGCATATCGTCTACGCTCACCCCGAACTCACCCCGAAAGAGAGAACGGCGGAATGGAAAAAACTCGAAGCGAAATATATGCCGTGGAGAGATTACGACGGTATGGAATTTTTCGGCAGAGGCGGTTGGTGGTATCATAAGATACACATTTTCCTCTATCCGTTCTATTATATCAACTATACGCTTACTACCATGGGCGCGATGGAATTCAAAAAGAAAATGCACGAAGATAAAACTTCGGCGTGGAACGACTATATGAATCTCTGTAAAGTGGGCGGAAGCAAGAGTTATCTCGAAACCCTTGCGTACGCGAATCTTTCCGATCCTTTCAAACCCGGCTCGGTAAAAAAAGCAATTTCCTTCGCAAAAGAAATCCTTCTTTCGCAAATCTGAAAAATCACGGAATAATCAAACCTTCCTTCGGGAAGGTTTTTTTATACGAAAATCGATATAAATACTTGTAAAAAATCACAATATATGGTACAATATTCAAGTAACTATAACAAACTATGGAGGAGAATAATGTCGAAAGACTATAATTCGCAGGACATTAAAATTCTTGAAGGGCTCGAAGCCGTAAGAGTTCGTCCCGGTATGTATATCGGGTCGACGGGTTCGAGGGGGCTTCACCACATTTTATGGGAAATAGTCGATAACGCCGTAGACGAAGCGGCAAACGGCTTTGCAGATACGATAGAAGTCGTGCTGTATAAAGACGGAAGCGTTTCCGTCGAAGATAATGGGCGCGGTATACCCGTAGATATTCATAAGCAGGCCGGCGTTTCCGGCGTTCAGGTAGTATTCACGCAATTACATGCGGGCGGTAAATTCAATAACGAAAATTACAGTTTTTCGGGCGGTCTGCACGGCGTAGGGGCGTCGGTAACGAACGCTCTTTCCGAATGGCTCAAAGTAGAAGTTTATAATAAGACCGTCTATTCTATGGAGTTTACCAGCCACTACGACCCGTCAAAGAAAAAGATTATTTCGGGCGACCCCGTCGCTCCGCTTAAAAATACGGGCGTAAAAACCGCGAAAACGGGAACTCTCGTTCGATTCAAACCCGATAAAAGGGTATTCGAAACGATCGAATTCAATCTCGAAACCATCGCTAAAAGACTACGCGAACTTGCGTTTCTCAATCGCGGACTTACGATAAAACTTACCGATCTTCGCGACGACGACAAATTCTATTCCAAGACGTTCAAATACGACGGCGGCATTATAGATTACGTCCTGTATCTCAACGAAAGCAAGACTAAACTCTACGATCTGCCCGTTTACGGCAAAGCCGAAAAAGACGGAATAGTAGTCGAGTTTGCAATGCAGCATACCGACAGTTACGTCGAAAGCGTATTTTCGTTCGTAAACAATATTCCGACCCCCGAGGGCGGCACGCACGAAATAGGCTTCAAGACCGCTTTGACCAAGGTTCTTAACGACTTTGCGAAATCGAATAACTACGTGAAAGAAAAAGACGCTCCGTTAATCGGCGAAGACTTCCGCGAAGGTCTTACCGCATTGCTTTCGATAAAGATGAAAAACGTCGAATTCGAAGGTCAGACCAA
>FR898450.1:20246-20536 GCA_000437515.1 Acidiphilium sp. CAG:727
AAATGCGCCGGACCACCCCGCCGTTACCGAGCAGTTGGATATTCTCGTTAAAAACAAGAAGAACAAAGCGATTTTCGACGCAATGATGAAAAAGGCTCTCGGCGCGCTTAAAGCGAGAACCGCCGCCAAAAACGACAAAGAACTAGCAAGGGCTAAAGGCGCGGATTCCGCCAAACTCATCGGTAAACTCTCCGATTGTACGTCGCGTAAAGCCGAACTCAACGAAGTGTTCATAGTCGAGGGCGATTCGGCGGGCGGGCGCGCGGGAAAGGGGGGCGAGCGGCGGCATC
>FR898450.1:20543-30106 GCA_000437515.1 Acidiphilium sp. CAG:727
CCGCCCCCGTCGGCATCAGGCGATACTTCCGCTTCGCGGAAAACCGCTCAACGCCGAAAAAAAGCGTATAGAAGAAGTTTTGAAAAACGAAGAAATCCGTACCATAATAAGCGCGCTCGGCACGGGCATAGGGGCTGACTTCAATATCGCGAATCTCAATTACGATAAAGTAATTATTCTTTCCGACGCCGATCAGGACGGCGCGCACATAAGGGCGATACTTCTGACTTTCTTCTTCCGCTATATGAAAGAGTTGGTACAGGAAGGACACGTTTATATCGGTATGCCGCCGCTTTATAAAGTTTATAAAAAAGACGTTATCGAATACGCTTACGACGATAACGAACTTCAAAAGGCAATCGACAAAGTCGGCAGAGGCTATCAATTGCAGCGTTATAAAGGTCTGGGCGAAATGAATCCGGAACAACTTTGGGACACCACTATGGATCCTAAAAAGCGTATGCTGATGCAGGTTACCATAGAAGACGCCGCCGAAGCCGAAAAACTTATAACCACGCTCATGGGCGACGACATCGACAGCCGTAAGGCGTATATATCGGAGCACGCCGATTTCAATAAAGAAGACACCTTCATCGATAGGGTAAACGTATAACGGAGGGCAGAGAAAATGGAAGATAAAAACAATATAATCACAAGCCCGTTGGAGGACGTGTTACATAACTCGATGATACCGTACGCCGAGTACGTTATTCTGGACAGAGCGCTTCCGAGAGTAGAAGACGGATTAAAACCCGTACAAAGACGTATACTTTACTCGATGTACGAGCAGGCAATGTTCCCCGATAAGGGCTATAAAAAGTCCGCAAGGGTAGTCGGCGACTGTCTGGCGAAATACCACCCGCACGGCGACACTTCGGTTTACGACGCAATGGTAAGGCTCGCGCAGCCATTCAATATGCGTATGACGCTCGTAGACGGACACGGTAACTTCGGCTCGGTCGACGGCGACAGCGCGGCGGCGATGAGGTACACGGAAGTAAAACTTCAGCCGCTCGCCCTCGAACTGTTGGACGGTATCGATAAAGATACTGTAGACTGGTCGCTTAACTTCGACGATTCTCTTAAAGAGCCCGATACTTTGCCGGGGCGTTTCCCGAACCTGCTCGTAAACGGGGCGACGGGTATAGCGGTCGGTCTTGCGACGAATATACCCACTCATAACTTAGCCGAAACGATCGACGGCGTAGTCGCTTATCTTGACAATCCGAAGATCACGCTCGACGAAATGATGAAGATTATTCCCGGACCCGATTTTCCGACGGGCGGATACATAGTTGCGGGCGAAGAACTCAGAAACGCCTACGCTACGGGTAAGGGGAAAATTCAACTCCGCGCAAGAATCAACGTGGAAGATGCCGACAACGGCAAAAAAAATATAGTAATAACCGAAATACCCTATCAGGTAAATAAGGCTCAACTTCTGCGTAAGATAGCCGATTTGCAGGAAGAAAACAAAGACGCGCTCGGCGGAATAGCCGCTATCGCGGACGAATCGGACAGATCGGGTATGCGCGCCGTCATAAAACTAAAAAAGGACGCAGACCCCGCTCAGATTATCAAATTCCTGCTTAAGTACACTCAACTGCAGTGCTCGTTCGGCATAAACATGGTCGCGATCGCCGACGGCAAACCCAAACTTATGGGCTTGCTTGAAATGATCGGCTACTACGTAGACTATCAGATTAAAGTCGTGCTTCGCAGAACGAAATACGACCTCAATAAAGCCAAAGAACGCGCCCATATTTTAGAGGGCTTGATAATTGCGGTAAACAATATCGACGAAGTTATAAGAATAATCAAAACTTCTCCCGATACGCCTACCGCCAAGCAAAACCTTAAAAACGCGTTTTCGCTTTCGGATAAACAGGCGCAGGCTATTCTCGATTTAAGACTTGCGAGAATCACCAAACTCGAGGTTTTCAACTTAAAAGACGAACTCGACGCGCTTCATAAACTCATCGCGGAATTGCAGGCGATAGTAGACAGCAAAAAATTGCAGAAGTCTATCGTTAAAAAAGAAATTCTCGTTATCAAAAAGAAGTATCGCGATGAGCGTAAAACCGAAATCGTTTCGGTCGAAGACGATATATCTTTCACAGCCAAAGCCGCAAGCAAGAATAATGAAACCTATATCGTAGGCGTAAATTACAACGGCGCGGTAAGAAAAGTCAAAATGTCGTCGTATAAACGTTCGGCTGCAAGTTTAACGCCGAAAAAATCCGAACTCATGCGCTTTAAGGTCGAAGCCGACGACGATACGCTTATTTATACCTTTACCGATAAAGGTAATTGCTATCGCATCGACGCCGAAAGCATTCCCGACGGCGGCGGGTCTTCGGGCGGCGTAAAATTCGACACTCTCGCAAAAGACATTTTAGCGAAAGAAGTTCCCGTGGCGATGTTCGCCGTTCGCGGTACGGACGTTCCGCAGGGCAGACTTTACTTCTTTACGAAGCAGGGCGTGGTAAAACTCACTCCGTGGGCGGAATACGCGGTTGCGAAGAGTTCTTTCGTCGCCATGAAACTCAAAGACGGCGACGCCGTTTTAGACGTTCAGCAAGAAATTCCGAACGCAGACTTTATGTTCGTAACCAAAACGGGTATGGGGCTTAACTGTTCCGATACGTTCAGCGAATATAAACGCATGTCGGGCGGCATACAGGGTATGGACCTCTACGACGACGATGAAGTCGTTCAGGTAACGCAGATAGATAAAGACAAAGATTACGACCTCGTGGTTGCGACTGGGCTCGGCACTTTCAAGCGAGTATACCTTTCCACGGTCAATAAACTTCCGAGAAACAGAAAGGGCGTGAAGATAGCCGACGTCGGCGAAGACAGACTTCTTCTCGGCGAGCCCGTACTCAAAGGCGAAAAGATTTATCTTCTCATCGAAGATACCGACGGCAACACCCTTTACGCCGATTCTTCGCAGTTTGCGATAGAAAGCAGAACGACCAAAGGCAAACCCGTCGCGGCGCTCGGTATATTCGCCGCGAAAGGGGTGTGTTCCTTTCGCCTCAACGACAAAAAGTAACGCTTCGGTTTTCGTCGCTCCGGCAAACGCATACGGCGAACAGCCGAAAACCGCAGCGGTAAAACGGAAAGAAGAAAAACCGTCAGACCCATTTGAGAAAATAAAGACGGAATGCGAAAAAATCGTAAACGAGATCGGCGAGTCGGTTTCGGAAGCATACTTAAACGTATCGAAGGTTACGAACGTCGGTAATTCTTCGTCGATATTCGTCGCGGACTATAACGCGTTTTTGCGTAAAGGTTTGTCTACGATATCGAACGGCGAAGAAAAAGCCGAAGAATTTGCCGTGAACCTTGCCGGCGGCGTCGTCGCCGGCGACGGAGTACCCGTCAGCGTAAAACTTCTGGCAGTCGCGGATAAAAAATTCGGAGGCGACCTTCTGAACGAAGTCGCCGCAAAAACCGAAGAGTTATTCACGCTATTTTCGTCCGCCTTGCGTACGATCGGCAAATATCCCGCAGATTATTCGGCTATTCTCGCCCTATTAAAATCTTTGTAATAACGAAGGGGAAGTACGTCCTCATTCATAGGCGTAGCCGAAGCCCCGGGCAGGTCGTATCCTCTTCGTCGCGCCACCTCTCTCGCTTCAACGGGAGAGCATACTCCCGAAAGAGCGGTTTTTCGCGGAGTATATTACAATAAATATCGGATCGGACGATAAAACCATGAACGAAAGTTTATCTTCAACCTTAAAAAACGTAAAATATTTTCTGCTCGATATGGACGGAACGGTTTATCTCGGCGATAAACTTATCGGCGATACGGATAAGACGCTCGACGTCGTCAGAAGCGCGGGCAAAAAAATAATTTATCTTACGAATAATTCGTCTAAAAACGCGGAAGAGTACGTCGAAAAACTCAGACGACTTAATCTTTTCCGCGAGGAAGACGAAGTGTATACGTCGGGTATGGCGGCGGCGGAATTTCTTGCCAGAGAGAGAAAGGGTAAAACCGTCAATCTGTTGGGGGTAGATACTCTCAAAGCGGATTTTGAGAAAAAAGGCATAGTTTTAACCGATAAAAATCCCGAAATCTGCGTGCTGGCATACGATACCGAACTTACGTACAAAAAACTATGTTCGTTTACGGACGGACTTTTCGGCGGCGCGGAGTATATAGCGACGCACCCCGATACCGTATGCCCCGCTTCGCCGTATTTTTTGCCCGACGCGGGCTCGTTTATCTCTATGATCCGTACTGCCGTCGGACGGGAACCGAGTATAGTCGTAGGTAAACCCGAAACGGGTATGGGGGTAGAATTAAAATCACGGTATAATGCGATTAACGATGATTTTTTAATGGTCGGGGACAGATTGTATACCGATATTGCGTTCGGTGTCAATTGCGGTTTTCACTCGCTTTTAGTGCTTAGCGGAGAGAGTACTTTGCAAGACGAAAAGAAAGCGGATAAGAAACCCGAATTTATTTTGGAAGATTTGAATGAAATCACATCTTATTTATAAGGGGAACGATATTTAATATGGCAATTTTCGACGTAGCCGTAATCGGCGGAGGAGTGATAGGCGCGTTCGTACTTCGCAATCTCGCAAGATATAAAGTCGACGCCGTAATGCTCGAAAAAGAAAGCGACGTCTGTATGGGGCAAAGCAAAGCCAACAGCGGAATAGTGCATGCGGGTTTCGACGCGAAAGAGGGGACGCTTAAAGCAAAATTCAACGTGGAAGGCGCGGCTATGATGCCGGCGGTTGCCAGCGAACTCGGCGTTAAATATAAAAACGACGGCTCGCTCGTCGTTGCCTTTTCGGACGAAGATCTGAAGACTCTCGAATCTCTTAAAAAACGCGGCGAAAAGAACGGCGTCGATCGCCTTGAAATCATTTCCGCCGAAGAACTCAAAAAAGCAGAACCCAACGTTTCGGATAACGCCAAAGGCGCTCTTTACGCCAAAGGGGGCGGCATAATCTGTCCTTACGAACTCACGATAGCCGCCATAGGCAACGCTATGGATAACGGCGCGAAACTCGTAAGAAATTTCGAAGTCATAAAAATTTATAAAAACGCCGAAGAAAACTGCTATGAAATCTACTCCCGAGAGGGCAACGAAATTAAGGCGAAAGTCGTAGTCAACTGCGCGGGGCTTCAAAGCGGAAAAATCGCCGCTTTGACGGGCGACGATCTGCCGGTACACGGCAGACGCGGCGAATATATTTTGCTTGATAAAAAAGACTGCGGTTTCGTAAAGCATACGCTTTTCTTCACTCCCACGGAAAAAGGTAAGGGCATACTCGTTTCGCCTACCGTAGACGGAAATATATTGCTCGGACCGACCGCGGAAGAAATACCCGACGGCGATACTTCGACTACTCGCGACGGACTTGATAAGATAATCGTAAAGGCGAACGAAATGTGTAAAAAAGTTCCGTTCGGCGACTCTATTACGTCTTTTGCGGGTGTAAGGGCGTACAGTAACCGCCACGATTTCGTGATTGAAGAGAGCAGGAATTGTAAAGGTGTGTTCCATCTTGCGGGCATCGAATCGCCGGGGCTTACTTCCGCGCCCGCGATAGGCAAATACGTCGTCGAAGAACTCATATCGAAGAGAATAAAACTCAGACGGAGTTACAACTATAACCCGACGAGAGAACCGGATTATTTCTTCAAAAATCTTTCGGTGGAAGAGCAGAACGAACTGATCGCAAAAGACCCGTCGTACGGGCGGATCGTGTGCCGCTGCGAACGAATCACCGAGGGCGAAATAATAAGGGCTATAAAAGAAAATCCCAAAGCGACCACCGTCGATTCGGTCAAGAGAAGAACGAGGGCGGGCATGGGCAGGTGTCAGGGCGGCTTCTGTCAGCCGTCGGTGGCGGAGATAATCGCGAGAGAAACGGGAATTCCCATTGATGAAATCACCAAAAACGGCAAAGGTTCGGAGATTCTTTCGGGGGTAACGAAATGAAAAATTACGATGTGGTGATTATCGGCGGAGGTCCCGCCGGGCTTGCGGCAGCCGTCGCCGCTTACGACGCGGGCGTTAAAAGCGTGGCGATATTCGAACGCGAAAACAAGACGGGCGGAATACTCAATCAATGTATTCATAACGGATTCGGGCTTACCCGGTTCAAAGAGAGTTTGTCAGGCCCCGAATACGCCGCGAGATTTCAGACGGAAGTCAACGAGCGCGATATAGCCGTTTTTACCGAAACCACCGTATTGTCGCTCGGCAAAGATAAATCCGTTACGGCAATCAGTCCGACGGAAGGAGTATTTACGGTAAAGCCGAAAGCAGTCGTTCTCGCTACGGGTTGCAGAGAACGCAGTCGCGGCGCGCTCAATATAGCGGGCAGTCGCCCCGCAGGCATTTATTCGGCGGGTACCGCGCAGAAATACGCGAATATCAAAGGTTATCTCGTCGGCAAAAACGTGGTAATACTCGGTTCGGGCGACATAGGGCTTATTATGGCTCGTCGAATGACGCTCGAAGGGGCGAAAGTGCAGGCGGTATTCGAACTCATGCCGTATTCGAGCGGGCTTAAACGCAATATCGCGCAATGCCTCGACGATTTCGGAATCCCCCTTTATTTAAGCCGTACGATAGTGGAAATCGAGGGGAAAGACAGGGTGAGCGGAGTTACCGTCGCAAGGGTTGACGAAAACAAAAAGCCGATTGCGGGCAGCGAAGAACACTTTGACTGCGATACGATATTATTTTCCGTCGGTCTTATTCCGGAAAACGAACTTGCCGAAGACGCCGAAATCGAACTTTCGCCGCGTACCAAAGGGGCGGTCGTATATCAGAATCGCGAAACGAGCCTTTCGGGCGTTTTCGCCTGCGGCAACGCTTTGCAGGTGCACGACCTGGTAGATTTCGTTTCCGACGAGGCGGAAATAGCCGGCAAATCGGCGGCGGAATACGTCTTAAACGGCGAAAGGCAAAAAGACGCCGTAGAAACGGCGAACGGCGATAAAATTACCTACGTTCTGCCCCAGAAAATCGATAAAAACCGCGACGAAGCGGTCAGACTCTTTTTCAGAGTGAACGGCGAATATAAAAATTGTTCGGTCGTCGTCAAAGACGGCGAAGCCGAGATTATGCGACTTAAAAAACGAGTGGTCGCGCCGGGCGAAATGGAAAAACTCGTTCTGCCGAATGCGAAAATAAAAGAACTGAAAGATAAAGTAATCGTATCTTTGGAGGCCGAAGCGTGATAACCAAAGAATTAACGTGCATAGAATGCCCTTTGGGGTGTCATATCGAGGTCGATCTCGAATACGATAATAAAGTGGCTGCGGTACGCGGCAACTCGTGTCCGAGGGGTAAGGCTTACGCCGAAAGCGAAGTCGTCTGCCCCGTCCGCGTGCTTACTTCGTCCGTAAGGGCGACCGACGGCACTATGGTGTGCGTCAAAACGGATAAGCCGATTAAAAAATCGGAAATCTTCGATATAATGAAAAGGATAAACCGTGCGACGTGTACGCTTCCGATAAAAATCGGCGACGTAATCGTCGAGAATATTGCGGACGGCGTAAATCTGGTCGCCACGGGTAATTTCGATAAATGAAAATAGTCGATATAAACGAACTTAACGAAAAATATAAAACCCGCGCCGATTTTACCGAAGCCGACGCGGAATATTTTCAAAAAATAGACGAAATCAAAGAGACGGTTATCAAAAACGCCGCCACCGCGCCCGTAATACTTATCGCGGGTCCGTCGGGGTCGGGTAAAACGACCACCGCGCATAATCTCGAAGCGGCGCTCGATAAAGCGGGGGCAGAAACTCATACCGTTTCGCTCGATAACTATTTTCGCACGGTAACCGAAGAAGAACGTTCCACGATAGATTTCGAATCGCCTTCACGCGTAGACGGCGAACTTTTAAGCGAACACATTGCGAAAATCGCTCGCGGCGAAGAGATTGAAATTCCCGTTTTCGACTTCCCGAACATGCGAAGAAGCGACGAAACGATCAAGTTAAAACGTAGCGACGGCGAACTTATAATTTTCGAGGGCATACACGCTCTTAATCCGTCGGTAATAACCGCGCCGGGAGAATTTACCGCAAAAATCTACGTCAGCGTGCGTACCCGCGTTTCTTACGGCAACGAAGTTCTGCAACCCGAATACGTAAGACTTCTTCGAAGGATAGCGAGAGATAAACTCTATCGCGGAAGAACCGCCGCCGTTACGTTAAGTTATCTTGAAAGCGTAACGAGAGGCGAAAATAACTTCGTAAAACCCTTCAAACGATTTGCCGATTTTCAGATCGATACGTTTTTAGGTTACGAAGCAGGCGTGTACAAGAGCATAATCGAACGTGATATAATAAACGTCGCAGCGGATGAAAAAGACGAAAACGCAAAAAAGATTTTAACCGGATTTTTAAGTTGCGTCTGCGCTCTCGATAAAGAAAAAACGCCCGAAAACTCGCTTATAAGAGAGTTTATAGGGCGTTAATCCGAGCAATTATCAGGGTTATCAGTCGAGTTCTTCGTAGTTGTCGGACTTTTTCCCGTCCGTTTTTTCGGTCATTTCGCTTACTTTTTGTCTGACGCATTCCTGACCGTCTTTTACGAGTTTTCTCGCCTTATAAGAATTTGCGACTATAACCGCGCCGGCGAGTACGCCTGCGATCATACCGCAAATAAAGCCTTTTTCCATACTTTCCTCCTGCGTTTGCCTGATTACAGTATGTGAAAAAATCGCCGTAATATACGCTTGTAAAAAAATAAAAAAAGTGATACAATAATCGTATGGGAAGAATAATAGCATTCGATATAGGCGATAAAAGGGTAGGCGTCGCGATGAGCGACCCGCTCGGGATAATGGCGCTGCCTCAAAAAACGTATTGGCGGAAAGGGTACGAAAAAGACCTTGCCGCTCTGTGCGAGTTGGCGAAGGCGAACTGCGCCGAGAAGATAGTCTGCGGACTTCCGTTGAATTTCGACGGGTCGGAAAGCGAACAGACGACGAAAACCCGCGAATTTATCGAAGGGCTTAAAACGCACACGGATATTCCCGTAGTTACCGCCGACGAAAGGTTCACTACGCTTATGGCACGAAGAGTTCTTATCGAAGCGGATATGCGCAGGGAAAAACGAAAAGAAGTGATCGACAGCATCGCCGCTTCATATATACTCGAAGATTATCTGAAACGGCAAGATAATAAATAAAAATAAAGAGGAAGAGAACGTATGGGCGAAAAATATCGCGAAACCGAAGCGGGCGAAGAAAACGACGGAGTCGTAGCCTTAACCGACGATTCGGGCGAAGTAATACGATTTTATCATATCGGCACTATTCAGTATAAAAGCGGGTGGTACGCTTTTTTCAAACCCGTAAACGAACTTGAAGGGGTCGACCCCGACGAACTTCTGATATACGAAATAGAAGGCGAGGGTAAGGGCGAAGATCTCGTTCCCGTCGAAGACGAAACTTTGCAGACCGAAGTCTACGAGGCGTTTATGAAAGAACTGGAAGACGATGACGAAGACTTAGGCGATATCGTCGCTACGCGCGGCTGTTGCGGCGGCGGTGATTGCC
>FR898450.1:30217-31245 GCA_000437515.1 Acidiphilium sp. CAG:727
GCGGCAAATTATATTAAGTTTTTTTTACAGGTCGTCCACGTCCTGCGTCGGTTCTTCGAGCGGTTCTATAAGGTAATTTCCCGTATAACTTCCCAAAGGATCGAACGGCGAAACCAGTACGACGGGTATCTGAAGATTTTTCGTCTTCTTTTTCTTTTTACTCATTATTTGCAATCTTTAGTGCGAGAACAATTTTTCGTTACGCCTTTCTTGGCTGACTTACAGTTTTTAGTTACTTTTCTCATAAAACTTTTCGCGGAACGTATCGAATTTTTCGTCCGCGATTTTTTATTCGGCAAACGCTGTAATCGCCGTTCGCTTACGGCGAACGTGAAAGACGGTTAAAATTCGTTAGTCCCGTTTTTTCCTCCTTCTGCAAATAGTATCGACCGATTTCGACCGATTATACGCTTTTTCGATAAATTTACCGTAATTCGTTTATCACTTCACCGGTTTGGGCGTCTACGAGGAACGAAACCGTCGCCGTTTCGTCGATGAATTCGACCAACCAATAATTAAAGCCGTCGTTTTCGACGAGTTTTACCCTTATTTCGCCCGTGTCTTCGTTAAAATAACGGTCAAGCCGACCTTTCGCGTATTTTTTTACGTCGAATATTGCGGCGGAGTAGGTTATTATCGCCTTGTTTTTCAGCGATTTCGGCTCGTATACGAATTTTTCTCCGTTTACGGTCAGCGTTAAAGCGAACCCGCCGCTTAGCGGCTTTTCGGGGTACAGCCGACATTCACGCGCGGTAGAAACCGGTTTGAAATCGAATGCGGCCGAGTAGGTTTTTTCGTTTGTTTTTATTTTTGCCGTTATGTCGGCGTTTTCCGCGTTTTCTTCCGTTTTCGGCGTTAATTTTACTAAAACGAACGGCGATAAAGGAGCGGGATTGCCGTCGGCGATAAACGGGGATTCGCGTTTTTCCGCGAATACCGAAATTTTGAAGCGAACGTCTTCGGCGTAAAAAACGTCGTACCGGATCTGACTTACGTTCGGGGCGGTCGGCTCGTTTTTTTTACAACCC
>FR898450.1:31280-32919 GCA_000437515.1 Acidiphilium sp. CAG:727
AATCAAAACCGACGATATTGCCGTTACTACCGATAAAACTATTTTTCTCATACTTAATTTTATGTCTTACGTTTCACTTCAAGAAGTTGATTTTTTATATTTTATATGATATAATCGTAATCGTTATAATAGGTAAGGTATGTCAAACGAGAAAAAAGCAAAAAAAACCGCTTCCGCGGAAAGTATAATCGTAAGAACCACGCTGATAACGTTCGCTGCTTTAATCGGTCTGTCGGCGTTGTTTTTGCTGCTTTTTCCGCTTTGTTTGCCGTCGGCTGCGGCAAAGACCTGCGACCGACTCGGTATGGATTCCGTCGCCGTCCGCTATTATAAAGTCGCTTACGAGCGGGATAAAACCGCCGGAAATTTCGAGAATTATTTTACTAAACTTCGGGAAACCGACCGATATAAAGATTTGTCCGCCATGGGCGACGATTTACTTGAATTCGAGGGGAAACTCGACGGACGTAAGTTTACGCTATACGCCATGACCGTGGTCGAGGCGAAATACGAAACGGATGATAAAGACGGTTCGGCGAAGTTCGCCGTTACGGTCGGCGAAACGACGCTCAACTACGCCAAGGCGAAATATTCCGGCGACTCGTCTTATCTTTCTCTGATAGAAAAATACGAAAACGATAAATAAAATTTTACGATAGAAGGACGATTTATGCAACACGAAAAAGTATTGGTACTTGATTTCGGCGGTCAATATAATCAATTGATCGCCAGAAGGGTAAGAGAACAAAGCGTTTACTGCGAATTACTCCCTTGCGATATGACGCTTGACAAAATCAAGGCGTTTAATCCCAAAGGAATTATTTTCACGGGCGGACCCAACAGCGTTTACGACGAAAATTCGCCCCATATCGACCCCGAAGTATTCAATCTCGGTATTCCCGTACTCGGCATCTGCTACGGAGCGCAACTTATGGCGTACACGCTCGGCGGCAAAGTCGAACACGCCGAAACCCGCGAATACGGCAAGAGCGATATAAAATACGATACTTCTTCGGCGATTTTCAAGGGCGTAAACGAAGAAAACGTATGCTGGATGAGCCACACCGACTATATTTCCGTCCCCCCCGCGGGATTCAGGGTAGTAGGTAAAACCGAAACCTGTCCAGTCGCGGCTATGGAAAACGGCGAAAAGGGCTTTTACGGCGTGCAGTTTCACCCCGAAGTGATGCATACCAGACAGGGCACGGATATTTTAAGGAATTTTCTCTATAACGTGTGCAAGGTTTCGGGCGACTGGACTATGGCGAATTTCGTTAAAGAACAAGTTGCGAAGATAAAAGAAAAGTGCGGCGACAAAAAGGTGCTTTGCGCGATGAGCGGCGGAGTAGACAGCGCGGTTGCGGCAACGCTTATCCATAAGGCGGTGGGCGACAATCTTACCTGTATTTTTGTAGACCACGGTCTTTTGCGTAAAAACGAAGCCGAAGACGTATACAGAACCTTCAAAATCGAACGGGGAATGAATCTTATCAAAGCCGACGCCGCGGACAGATTTTTGGATAAACTCGCGGGCGTATCCGATCCCGAAACCAAACGTAAGATTATCGGCGGAGAGTTTATAAAGGTATTCGAAGACGAAGCGAAAAAGATAGGTAAAGTGGATTATCTCGTACAGGGA
>FR898451.1:0-3635 GCA_000437515.1 Acidiphilium sp. CAG:727
AGCGCTTATCGTCGCGGGAATATTGTTTGCTGCGTTAGGAGTAAGTTCGTATATGATAGTGTTCGACAAATACGTTCCGTTTACCTGGTATAAGGCAGGGCTTTGCGCGTTCGTCGGTCTGGCTGTAATATTTTTACATCGGGCGAACATCGGCAGACTCGTAAGGGGCGAAGAGAAGAAATTCACCTATAAAAAGAAGTCCGAAATTAAAGAAGAGCGCAAAAATAAAGAAACGGAGCCTGACGAAACCGAAGAAAAATAAAAAACATTATGTAACGACGGTTAAACGTTTGACAAAGGAAAAGAAAAGTTTTATACTTATAAGGCTTTTTTGAAGTACGCACCATTAGCGCAATTGGATAGAGCGTCGGTCTACGGAACCGAAGGTTAGGGATTCGAATTCCTTATGGTGCACCAGATAAAACCTTACCCGATTCGGGTAAGGTTTTATTTTTATATCATGGTCGGAATTGGAATTTTGATTCGTCGTCGCATATCCGGGATCTATGCGCGAAAAAGGTGTTACGAAAGTTTATACTAGCGAAATAGGGCGGAAAATAATATTTTAACAATCCGTCTGGATAAAACAACGATAATAACCCGGGCGATACGCGCCCGGGCTATTTTTCGGTAATCTTTACGGAACGCCGCGCGCGGCGATAAATACGCCGTAGATTATACCTGGTATTTATGGTGCGGAAAAAAATCGCCGCTCTTCGGTCGCGATAAAATGCGTACCTACGAAAAATATTTCGGCGGCTCGTTGTGCGAAAAAGAAGATCCGTATTATAACTTCGTAAAGACGGAAGAATACTGCCTTAAGGTATTAAACGAATTCGGGGCGAACGGAAAGTACGCCGTAATAGTTAACGGGCATAAGCCCGTTCGCGTAAAAGACGGCGAAATGCCCGAAAGCGGGAATTGTCGGCATATAACGATAGACGGAGGGTTATCTAAGGCGTACAGCCTAAAAACGGGGATAGGCGGTTATACGCTTATAAGCAATTCGGAAGGGTTGTATCTCGTGAGCCACGAGCCGGGGTTCTCGGTTGACGGCGTATTCAGAGGTAATTCCGATCTGAAAAGTTCAAACAGGCTGCTTAAAAAATACGACAAGCGCATACTCGTTAAGGAAACCGACGACGGAAAGGCTATGGATAAACAAATTCGGGTGCTGAAAAGTCTGTTGAAGTATTATAATCAGAAATAACGTTTTTTTACGACGAAAAAGAGCGGCTCGCGGATTTGACGACGAAAAAGGGCGGCTCGCGGAACTGATCTACGGCGCGCCTGATAATCCGAATCGTCGGCCCGAAACGAGCGATCGGTAAGAAATCTCGTTTTATCGTTAATCGAAAATACGAAAAATTCGATAAATAGATAAATAGGTCTAAAAAGAGTTGACAAATTTTTTCGATAGGCTATAATTAAGTTACAATCTGTGCGTTGAGCAAGACAAGTAGCGTTTGTTTACGGACCACGAGAGAGGGTGTCCTTTGGCTGGAAGACACCGGGGTTACGGGCAGATATGCGAAACCGCTTGCGGAGCGCGAAGCGTTCGCCCGCTTTAAGCGGCGATAAAGCGGTCGCTTTTTAAGCGGCAATTAAGGTGGAACCGCGGAATGACAAATTTCGTCCTTGCAATTTTTGCAGGGGCGTTTTTATTTTTATAAAGGTAAAAACGGAGGAGATATTATGAAAATCAAACTTACCGACGGAAGCATACTCGAACTTGCCGAAGGAACTACGGTTGCGGGCGTTGCCGGCGCTATAAGCGAAGGGCTTAAACGTAACGCGATTGCCGGCAAAGTAAACGGTCATCTCGCAGATCTTTCTCAGGTTATAAACGAAGATGCGGAAGTTACGATTATAACCCTTAAAGACCCCGAAGGTCTTAATATCTATCGTCATACCTGCGCGCACGTACTCGCGCAGGCGATTAAACACATTTATCCTACTTGCGCGCTGGCTATAGGTCCGACTGTGGAAAACGGGTTTTATTACGACGTTGATTTCAAAACTCCCATCACGCAGGACGATCTTGCCAAGATAGAAGAAGAGATGAAAAAGATAATAAAGGGTAACTTTCCGATAGAGCGTTTTGAACTCCCGAGAGAAGACGCAATAAAACTTATGGCCAAATACAAAGAGCCGTATAAAGTCGAACTTATCAACGACTTGCCCGAAGATTCTGTCATTTCTTTCTATAAACAGGGTGATTTTACCGATTTATGCAGAGGGCCGCATCTTCCGAGCACGGGGCTTATAAAGGCTTTCAAACTCACCACTCTTGCGGGCGCGTATTGGCGCGGAAACGAGAAGAATAAAATGCTTACCCGTATCTACGGCACGGCGTTTATCAAAAAAGCGGATATGGACGCGTACTTTACCATGCTCGAAGAAGCCAAAAAGCGCGACCATACCAAACTCGGCAAAGAACTTAAACTCTTCGCTCTTCTGAACGAGGGCAAAGGTTTCCCGTTTTTCCTTCCCAACGGAATGACGCTCCGTAACACTCTTATAGATTACTGGCGTCAGATTCACCGCAGAGAGGGTTACGTCGAAGTTTCCACTCCTATAATTCTTAACCGTAGTCTTTGGGAAACTTCGGGGCATTGGGATCATTACAAAGAAAACATGTATACCACCAAAATCGACGGCGAAGATTGCGCTATCAAGCCGATGAACTGTCCGGGCGGTATGCTCGTTTATAAACTCGAACCGCATAGTTATAAAGATTTGCCTTTGCGTATCGGCGAACTCGGTCTGGTGCACAGACACGAAAAATCGGGTCAACTTCACGGATTGATGAGAGTAAGATGCTTTACGCAGGACGACGCTCATATCTTCATGACGCCTTCGCAGATCACTTCCGAAATCAAGGGCGTGGTAAGACTTATCGACGAAGTATATTCTATGTTCGGCTTTAAGTATCACGTCGAACTTTCCACCCGCCCGGAAGACAGCATGGGCAGCGACGAAGATTGGGAGCAGGCGACCGACGCCCTTAAAGAGGCTTTGGACGAATTGCATCTCAAATACGTAGTCAACGAGGGCGACGGCGCGTTTTACGGTCCGAAGATCGATTTCCACCTTACCGATTCTATCGGCAGAACCTGGCAGTGCGGAACTATTCAACTTGATTTCCAACTTCCGCAGAGATTCGAAGCGGAGTACGTCGGCGAAGACGGCGAAAAACACAGACCGATAATGATTCACCGCGTCGTATTCGGCTCGATAGAGCGGTTTATCGGTATTTTGATAGAGCATTACGAAGGTAAATTCCCGCTTTGGCTTTCGCCCGTACAGATGCGAGTCATGAACGTGTCCGAAAAAAGCGAGGCGTACGCCGAAGAAGTTTATAAAAAGTTATTCGACGCGGGACTTCGCCCCGATAAAGACGTAAGAAGCGAAAAGATCGGTAAGAAGATTCGCGACGCGCAATTAGAGCGTATTCCTTATATGCTCGTAATCGGCGAGCAGGAAGCGGCTTCGGGCGAAGTTGCCGTTCGCGACAGGGCGCAGGGAGATATCGGAAAGATGAAGATTGAGGACTTTATCGAACTTTGCAAAACCCGCATCGCCGAAAAGAAATAAAGTAATAACGCTGTCGTCGCGAGCGAAGCGCCTCACCC
>FR898451.1:3741-6305 GCA_000437515.1 Acidiphilium sp. CAG:727
GGCGGGAAGAAAAGTTTCTTCCCGCCGCCGACCTTTTAATCATAACATAAAAGTTTGATTTTGTCAATACTTACGGGAAAAATTTCACAATGTGAAAAAACTCCGGAAGGTATTGACTTTTTCGTTTTTCGTGGTATAATTAAGCCAAGAAAAGCGGAAACGCAAAGGAGTTAAACCGATGTACTGAAAAGCGTAAAAATCACTCAAAGGAGGTGCTATGGTGACGTACGCAAAATATTTGACTTTGAGGATTAGAAAATCGTAGGATAAAAGGAGAACTCCGATGCAGTATATAACCATAATTCGGACGATCGGCGCGATTCACATTTGATCGATTGACGTAAACGAAAACGAAGTCATAGCCGAAACGGCAAAACGAAAACAGACGCCGATTGCGCTTACAATTTAATAAGATATATTTCCGCCGCGTAAATTTTTACGCGGCGTCGTTTTTTTCCGTTTTACGCTTGCAAAAAAACGCAATATAATTTATAATCTTAACTATGATTAAGCAAGACTATTATTTTTTCGACGACGCAAATAAAGAAGTCGTATTCAACCGCCACGATACCCCTTCGCCCTGGATGAACTATCTTTTCAACGGCGAACTCTTCACTATGATGTCGCAGTCGGGCGGCAATTTAAGTTGGTATAAATCGCCCGAAATCTGGCGTATAGGCAGATATAATTTCTACAATCTTCCCGTAGACGTAAACGGTTTGTTCGTTTATATCAAAGACGAATCGACGGGCGAAGTGTGGAATCCCACTATTATCCCTTGCGATAATAAACCCGATAAGTGGCAATCCCGCCACGGACTCGGTTACACTAAATTTTTCGCCGAAAAAGACGGACTTAGAGTCGAAGTCAGGGCGTTTATCGGTAAAGACAACGTACTTTGTTACGACGTAAAACTCCTTTCCGATCGGAAAAGAAAACTCACTCTTTTCGCCTGTCACGAAATGGGCTTAATGGAGTACTTACGCGAAGTGCAATGGCAATGTTATTGCAAAAACAGCAATAATATTCTGTATAACGAGGAATGCGACGCTCTCGTCTACGAATATTTCGTCGATATGCAGGCTCGCCCCGACGAAACGCCTTTCGTCTATTTCTGCTCGAATAAAAAATCCGCTTCGTACAGCGGCGTAAGAAAGAGTTTTACGGGCAACTATCGCGATCTTAAAAATCCGATCGCCGTCGAAAGCGGAAGGCTCCCGAACGACGAATTGAAGGGCGGCGAAGCGATGTTCTCGATGTCTTTCGAACTCGACCTTCAAGCGAATAAAGCCGATACGCTCGATATTTTCCTCGGCGCGTTGAAGCCGAAGGAAGACTTAAAAGAAACGACAGATAAACTCCGCGGCGAAAATTACGTCGAAAAAGCCTTTGCCGACCTCGAAAAATCCTGGCGCGACCGCCTAGACGTATTCTCGGTCGATATTCCCGACGACGGCGCGCAGAGAATGATAAACGTCTGGAATAAGTTACAGGCTCTCGTCAATTTCTACGTTTGCAGAGAAATTTCTTATTACGCTACTGGTACGGTAAGGGGCGTAGGCGTGAGGGACGCTTCGCAGGACGTTTTAGGCGTTATTCACAGCGATATAGATCTTGCGAAAGAAAAAATCAAACTCATAATGACGCAGCAATATAATTGCGGAAAGACCAATCATTATTTTTACCCGATAGAAAAAAGAGAACCGATCGTCAGCGACAGAAGCGATAATCACCTCTGGATGGTGTACACCGTTTATCAGATTATCTGCGAAGAAGGCAAAACGGACGTATTGAACGACGAAGTGGAATACTACGACGGCGGCAAAGGTACGGTTTTCGAACATCTCGAAAAATCGATAGATTATACGCTTGCGCATATCGGCAAAGACGGAATTCCGCTTATGCTCGGCTCCGACTGGAACGATATGCTTTCCAACGTATGCAAAAAAGGCAAGGGCGAAAGCGTATTCGTGTCGCAGATGCTCGTGCTTGCTTGCAGAAATATGAAAGAAATATGCGAAATTACGGGCAGAGATTATTCGAAGTACGATAAAGTTATCGAAGAACAGACGAAAATACTCAACGACGAATTCTGGGATAAAGACCGTTACGTCAGGGCTGTTACCGACGATGGCATGAAACTCGGCAAAAACGGGGATAAATGCGCCGAAATATGGATAAATTCGCAGAGTTGGGCGGTAATGTCCGGTATTTCGGGTAAAGAAAAAGGCAAAATCGCGATGAAGACGGCAGTCGATAAACTCGATTGCGGTTACGGGCTTCTTAAACTCGCCCCGCCTCTTCAACGCAATTATCCGAGCAAAGAAAACGAACTTACTTTCGCTCAACCGGGTATCGGCGAAAACGGCGGAGTGTTCTGCCACGCCAATGCGTGGGCGATTATCGCGGAATGTATGCTCGGCGAAACGGAAGAGGCTTACAGAATTTATAAAGAACTCATTCCCGACGAAATCGTCAAAAAATTCGGCGTCGAACTCTATAACGCCGAACCTTACGTTTACGCTTCCAACATACGCGGACCGCAGGCTCTTTCGGCAGGTCAG
>FR898452.1:0-1969 GCA_000437515.1 Acidiphilium sp. CAG:727
ACCGGAACGGTGACTTTCGGGAAAGTCGCTAAAAGCGGAGAATACCTCACTTTAACCGCGACGATCGGCGACGTTTCTTACGAATTCGTCAACGTAACTTACGATGCGGGCTGGTATCGTACGGGTTACGGCGAATATAAAGGTCAGACTATCAATTATCCCGTAAAGAGCAACGATCTTGCCAACGACGAATGGCGTTATAAAATTCTTACCGACGTTCAACTCGGGGCAACGATTAATTTGTACGTTTACGCCCCCGACGGCAACAGGGATAATCCCGAATTCGCGTATTTCCGCGAATATACCGAAGACGATAACCTTTATTGCGGGGAAGTAAAATTCCGCAAAAACGGAGTTATGAAATTCGCTTACGGCGACGGCGACGAACGCGAGGCGAGATTGGTCGATAAGAGGGGTTCGTTCGAACTCGACGATAAAGGCGGAACGACTTACAGAAAATTCGTTCATTACGTCGATTCCGAAGATATGACGCTCGTTCTTACCGAAAACTTCTACGGTACCACGCTGTATTACTACACCGTCAAGACCGACGGCTTCGGAAATATGTACGTTCTCGATCAGCACGACGACGGTTTCGACGACGCGTATATGGGAACTTACGACGATTACGGTTCGTTCACGGCGAACGGCACAACCTATTACGAACTTATATTCAAGGGCAGAAAACTCGACGCCGACAATAAACCCGTGGGCGAAGAAAAGACTTTCTGGATATTGTACGCGTTCTCTTCGCTCTCGGCGTATTCGGACGATTACGAAGACGCTCAATGGTACGGAACGCTGGCGAGTATTTACGAAAACCGCGACGATAAGAAGTTTACCGCGTACGATAACTTCGGTTATAAGTTATACGATATAACCGTAGACGTATACGGCAACACATTCTATAAGGCGTACTCCTACACGCTTACGATGGACGGCAAAGTTACCTATACTGAAGTTAAAAACGAATCGATTGACAGGCTCGTTGCGGTAATGGGCGGCAGCGGCGAAGTTTCCTACTTCTTTGCGGTCGGCAAGGACGGAACCGCATTGTACAGTTTAAGACTTACGGGCGATAATTCGCTTAAAGTATCGAAAGAGGGCGCGGGGCTTAAATTTGCGACCGAAACCGCTTCCGCGGTACTCGAAATCGAACTCGATAAGTTGAAAAAGTTATAAATTATACGTTTCAATCGTCGGATAAAGCGTTTTACCGCTTTATCCGACGCAAGGAACGATTATAAAATTTACCGCTTTATCCGACGAAAGGAACGATTATAAAATCTCATAAGGAGAAAAGAAATGAAAACGAAAAGAACAGCAATCTGGATTCTTGCTTGCGTTATGGTTCTGTTTACGGCGTTTACCATCGGTTGCAAAGGCAAAAACGATAATACCGCGAAAACCGTAAAAGAAATAACGCTCAGCGATGCGACGGCCGAAATCAAAGCGGGCGGAGCGATCGTTTACGCAGATTACACCGTTACGGCGAACTATACCGACGGAAGCAATAAAGTCGTTCCTTTGACCGAAAAGATGTTCAAAGCCGAAGACCTTGCGAAGTTTGAAAATGCCGGTACTTACGAAATCGAAGTATCCGCATTCGGTAAGACGACTCTTCTGACGGTTACCGTAACCAACTATACGTTCGAAGGCGTTACCGCCGCAGACGTAAACGTCGTATACGACGGAACGGCAAAAGTTCCGACGCTCAATAACGCCCCCGCGGGCGCGACTGCGGTATGGACTTACTACGCAGGTACGGACAAAACCGGCGCCGTCGTGAGCGAAGCGGTAAATGCAGGCACTTACTATGCCGAAGGCGTAGTTTCTCTTAAATATTATAACGACGCAACCGTAAGCGCGAACGTCGTTATAGCCAAAAAAGCGGTAAATCCCGCCGAACTTAAATGGGAAAACCTTAAACGCGTATACACGGGTTCGGCTATCGACGCCAACGTTACCG
>FR898452.1:2073-5585 GCA_000437515.1 Acidiphilium sp. CAG:727
TTGAAGTTCGACGACAGCCTTAGCCAAAACTATGAAATGACCGCCGAAACTTACGACGTCGAATGGGAAATAATCGCTCCTCTGGACGCTACCTGGTTCGGCGCGGAAAACGGCGCTCTCTGCGTTGCGGACTTCAAGTCGGATTCCGAAACCTCGGGTACGCTTACTTTTAACGGACAGACTACGACTTACACCGTTGCTTTCGACGATAAGGGTAACGCGACTTTCTCGGGACTTAACGGCAACGTTACGGCAATTTCGCTTAAAGGCGGAATTTTAAGACTGACCGCAGGCGAAAAGAAATACCTTCTCGTAAACAAAGACGATCTTAACACTTATTTCGCAGGGAGCGAATACGATATGCTTCTTGCGCAATTCCGTATCGACCTCAACGAAACCGATAAGACGTTGAAACTCGTCGTTACTACCGAAGCGAACGGAGAGAAGGAATATCCTTTGACTATCTCTGCGGGCGATAGCGAAACTCTTGCCAAAAACGTTAAACTTTCGGCTTCCGAAACGCTGTATCTCGACTACTATTACAGTTACGGCGTAAGAATCAACGGTTTTGAAAACCCCAACGGGTATAAATCCGAAAGTGATTACGTTCTTGCGACGAAATCCGCCGTCGCCGCCGCGCTTAAAAATCTCGTCAACGGCGAATTTAAGGATTTAGACGGCAACACGCTCGTTGTCAACGGATACGAAGATATTAAGTACAACGGCAGAGCGGTTAAATTGTACGCCGTAAATTACTACGGTAAAGCAACCCTTTACGCGGCAATCAACTCCGGTAAAACAAATGCCGAACTTGCGCCGAACGCCGGTTACGTTAAGTTCAACAACTCGTCGTTCTACGATAAGAACTTAATCGTCAAAGCGGGAACTTATTACTTCGAAAAAGACGGAGTGATTTCCGACGCCGAAACGTTCGGATACCTCACTTCTTCGTATAATTACACGGTAACCGCGAAAATCCTTAAAGGCGAAACCGCCGAAAGCAAGACGTTTACGGTAAACGGCGCAGAAACCGCCGACAGAGCGTTGCTCGATCTCGGAAAAGACGGTCGGCTTACGGTAACTCTTTACCTTAAAAACGAAACCGAAGTTTACGCTACGTTCGTCGTAAACGCAAACGGTACCGCGGTAACTTACGGAGAAAAAACCTTTAAGAAGGTAGAAAAACTTATAGAAAAAGCGACGGGTTATTCGTCTTCCAAGTATTACGGCGCGGATGGAACGGTACTTTCTTACGACGGTAAGGGAGCGTTCACTTTCACCGACGCCAACGGAAGCAAGGTATATAATAAATACACGCTTGAGGCAGACGGCGATAAACTTACGATAAACCTCGTAAACGGCGAAGATACCTGCACGATAGTAAGCGAAGATCCTCGTTATATAACCGTAGACGATAAAGTTTACCTTAACGAAAGATCGTCCAATCTTACGAACGGATATAAACTTTCGGCAACGTTTATTGCGGGCGATTCTCAGATCGTCGTCAAAAATAACGAAGTAACGTTTGACGGCAACGCTTTGACCGCTCTCGAATTCAATTTCGTTGACGACGGCAATAACAAGGGCAGAACCGTACTTCAGATTAAAGGTAAAAACGGCGAAGCCGACGTTTCGATTTTGTTCTACTCGTTAGCGGCCGTCAAAGTCGGTAATAAGGGTTACGCGATACAACTGCTTTCGCCTTATTACGGCGTAACTTACAGACCTGCGGAAGACGAAAGTAAATCTTTCACTTTCGAAACCGACGGCAGATTGATGATCAACGGTAAAGAAGTATTCGCTTCGGTCGTAGGCACCAGCAACGTTAACTACTATATCGAAGACGGTAACCTGCTTCTCGAATGTACTATGTACGACAACAGTTCGTACGGTTACGCGACGATAAAAGAAGGCGACGTGCAGTACGATTACAATTCCGACTTCTTTATGGAATACAGGGGACTGTACGTTTCGGAAGATAACGCTTCGGCATTTGCTTATCTTAAATCCGATACGATTTACGCAAGCGAAACCTCTTATACTCGTTGCAGCGTAAGTTCGATAGACGAAAACGGTACCGTTCTTAACGTCGGCAGCAAAAAAGCGACGCTTAAAACCGTCAACGGTCTGCGCGTAGTCGAATACGACGGCAAGACCTACAATCAGGTAAAAGATTTCTCGCTTGACGCCTACTTCGGTACTTATTCGGTACTCAACGGCAATAATTACGATTCTCTTACCGTTCCGACCAATTTACTTACCAACGCCAAAGACGTAAGCCTTGAGAAGTTCGTAATGTACAACGGATCGTACGCCCCGGTAATCAAGTATAATTATTACAACTATGCTTACCTTATCAAGAATACCGACGCTGCGACGGCAACGGCGCTTCCGTACTACGCGATCAACGAAGCGTACCTGAAATACGCGGGCGATGGTAAACTCGACGGTAAAACGTTTGAAATCGGTTTCGGCGTCGGCACGAAAGACAATAAGAAAGTTCCCGTAATGAGCGTTCTTTACGACGGCGCGGCGCTGACTTTAACCAATATCGCGCAGTGGCAACTGACTGCCAGAATCGGCGAAAAGGACTATACCGTAGAAGCCGTTACCGGCGACGAAAAAGCGTATGCGGATCTTATGATTTACGAATCCGTCTACGGGGAATATAAAGGCGCCTACCTTTTCAACGATAACAACGGCGAACTTGCCATAAAGGTGAACGAAAACGGCGAAAGCGTTATCGTCCTTAAATTCAACGGTAACGAAGTAAACGCGACTTTCGCAGACGCTTCTTTCGGCAAGACCGTAACGTTTGCTTATAACGGCGTCGACTATAAAGGCAATCTCGTCAAATCAAGCCCGAGCGTCAGAATAGTAACCGTTGCCGAATACGAATTCTTCTTCGGTTCGACTTACTACGAATCGGATAATGCGTACGGCGTAACCGTAAACGGAAAAACGCTTAAATTCGATTACGAAATCAAGTCGCTTTCCCAAAATTATTCCGACTATCAATTTGCGTTCAAGTCGCTGAGTTTCGACGGAAAGGCTGCTACCGCAAACGCGATATACTACTCGACGGCTGCCAAGACCGTAGTGTTCACTACCGCAGACGGTACGTATGCTTATAACCTTACGACCAAAGCGTTGACCGATAACGTTACGTTCGAAGGCGTTGCCGCGTTGATAAACAACAAGAATACTTCCGACGGCAGCGTATACGTAACCGCAAGAATTACTTCCGTCGAAGGAAAGGTCGCAAAAGTCGGTCTGTTCTACGATTTCGGTAATAAAGGCGGACTTAAGGCGGTAACCGCTACTGCGGTTGAGGGCGGATATAAACTTTCGGGCGAAGGTCTTGCGACCACTTACCTTCTCGAAGAAGGCGACGCTTACGCGCTTTATACCGAAGAGCAATATCTCCTTGCGGGGACTTACGCGATAGGCGGTAAGGATCTCGTAATCACGGGTACTCACGCAAACGGCAAATTCACTTATACCGCCGCTTA
>FR898452.1:5647-14526 GCA_000437515.1 Acidiphilium sp. CAG:727
ATCGTTTATGATCAAGAGCGCAACGTCGGCGACGATGTTCGGCTGGACTAACGAAAACGGCGTATTGAATTTCACCGCAACCGAACTTCCCGCAGCCGCTCTCGATTTTCTGATAAACGGCGACTATATGATCAATCTCGATTCTACTTACAATAATTTCGAGATGAGAATTTCGCTTAAGGGCGCGGATAACGGCAAAGTAAAATTCAACGTAAGTTATAGTACGGGTTGGAGTTGGTCGACCGTAGAAGGAACGCTCAGCGACGACGGAACGTATATCAGCGCGTACGTGTACTATTCCGATATTCAGATTTACGCTAACGCCGAAAACGACTATTACTATAAATTAGTTGCGGTAAAGAAATCTTCCGCTGCGGCTAAATATCTCGGTACGTTTACCGTAAACGAAACCGAAAAGGTGTCGATTGCGCTCGGCGCGACTTCGAGCGAAGACGAAGACGGCGAACTTGACGGACTTGACGCTTCCTGCTTTAAGGTAACGTATAAAGGGAAGACCGTTAAGGCTTCTACGAAGTATTCGTCTTCCGTAAGCGAAATCGAATTCACGGTTGACGGCAAGACTTACGTCGCGAAACTCGTCGACGGCGCGATGACCGTTACCGAAAAGGCTGCCGCTTAATGCGGTAAATAAACGCGTTTTATAAAAGCGCGGAAATACGCTTAAAAGGCTGTGCTTCGGCGGGGAAATATCCCGCCGCAGAGGCAGGCGGCGTGGCGCGGGGGAAATATCCCGCCGAAGAGGCAGCCGTTTAGTGCGTTTTAGAGAAAAGTGTTCAAAATGAGCAAAAACGATGACAACGACAAGAAAATCGAAGACGACCTGACCGTTTCGGATATGTCAGCCGACTGGATGCCCTGGAACAACGGTATCCGGCGGCATTTCAGACAGAAAAAGGCTAAAATCCCCGAAAGGAAAGAGTCTGTAGAAGAGAAAAAGGCGAAGAAGAAAGAGTACAGGCAACTCGTGCTTGCTCAATTCCTTGCAATGTTGCCCGCAATGGTATGCGTGCTGCTCGCCTTTGCCGCTATGTTTCTGTTGGCTTATTTGTGGCTCAGATGATAAAAAACTTTTGTTAAAGTGAAAAGCAATATGAAAAAATTCCGAATTATTACAATACTTGCCGCGTTGACGCTCGCCTTCGCCGCCTTAGCCCTCACGGGCTGTAAAAAGGGGCTTAACCTCGGTAACCTCGGTTATTCGGCGAAAGTGGTTTACGACTTCGACGGAGAAACTCAGACCGGACTCGGAAAGAGAACGTTCTATTACAAGCCTTTAACGCCGATTATAAAACCCGATACAGATTTGTCGGCGGATATAGTCATAAAAGAACCTGCCGGGTATCATTTCAACGGCTGGTATTCCGCGCAGGTCGACGAAGACGGCAACCCGATTAAAGACGGTTCGGGCAAGTATATTTTATCGGACGAACCGTGGGATTTCGAAACCGGGTATTCGGGTGAAAAGAAATCCGTGATATATTTAGTCGCGACGTGGGCAAGAAACTATACGTTTACGATCGACGTCGGCGAAGAGGCGCGAAACGCGGGAGTTACGAATACCGTACTGGATCACTATTCGAAACCCGGCCCCGTGTCGAAGCCCGGCGGGCTCGGTCCTAAATGGAGCGGACATACGTTCTATTACTATTATTCCGATCCGAACGACGATACTTCGAGAATTTACGATTCCGACTGGTCGAATATCGTAATAAGCGACGAGAACCCCGACGTAACGGTTTACGTCAAGTGGCTCGAGGGGAACTGGACGATAGTTACGGATAAACAACAAATCAGGAGTCTTTTCCCGAAGACGAATTATTATCTCGACGCCGATATAGATTTTTCGGACAGCAAGGGCAATCCTACCGAAATGAAAGGCGCGAAGAATTACGACGGTATATTCGACGGCAACGGACACAAAATAACGAATTTCAAATATACGGTTTACGTTACCCCGATACCGGGCGAAACGATTTCGAACGAATACGGATTGTTCGCTTCGATCGGAAATAACGGCGTAATAAGAAACGTCGCCTTTGAAAATTGTACCGTCGAAGTAAATCTCGGGGCGCAGCAGACAAGCGGTCGCTATTACGTAGGCTTTTTGTGCGGCAAGGTAAGCGCGAATACGAAATTATCGGCGTTTACGGGCATAAAATTCAAAGATTGCGTGCTTGACGTCAAGAGATTGGCGCAGGCGATAGGTCACGACGTTTTGCTCGGAGCGGATAATTATTCCGGAATTTTCGGCGAAGTTGCAGACAGAAAAAACGACGAGTTCGTTATCGGTGACGAAGATCGCGGTATAACGGTGAAACTCGACAACGAAATACAGAAGTAAAGAATAAAAGGAGATAGATATATGAAGAAAAATTTTGTTGCAGGTATCCTCGCGGCGGCTATGGCGGTTACGACGATCGGTTGCTCGGGTAAGAGCAAAGGAAATACGAAACCGACGCCTACTCCCGACGGAGACGCGTACGTTCCTACTCAGGCGGAACAGAATACGCCCCTCGTATTCGGTATCGACGGCGCGGACGGCGTATTCAGCCCGTATTTCTCTACGGCTTCTTACGACGGCGAAATCGCCGGCATGACGCAGATCGGAATGCTTACCTCCGAAGGCGGCGACTACAAATACGGCAATAACTACGCGTGCGTGGCGAAAGACGTAGACATTACTTACCTCGATTCCGAAGGTAAAGAAACCACCAGCGCAGAAAAAGCCAAAAACGGCGGATACACGCGTTACGATTTCCTTATCAAAAAAGGAATAAAGTTCTCCGACGGCGAAGATCTTACCATTAAAGACGTCCTCTTTAACCTGTATCTCTTCCTCGATCCCGCGTATTCGGGCAGCACCACTATTTATTCTACCGATATAGTAGGGCTTAACAAATATCGTACCGGTCAGGACGATAAGGGCGCGATGAGCACCATCGACGCAACCGCGACGACGGCTGCCAACGCAAGATTGCTCCGCGTTTATCAATGGCTTACCAACAAGCAGTTGCTTGAAGACGCCGGCGGCAACGTCGACAATATCCCCGAAGCGTCGAAAAAAGATTATACTTACGGGCTCGAAGATTATAAGGATGAAATCGAAGCGGATATACTTTCGTTTATTCCCGAGTTCAAAACCGAAGTCAAAAACGATTACGATTCGGCTATGAGTTCGTTTAAGGAAACCTGCAAAGAGTATGCTTTTAACGAAGTATGGGAACTTTACTTCTATAACTGGGGTAAGGTTAAACGTAAAACTTACCCCGGTTCCGACCGTTACGTAAAGGTAGACGCGAAGGGCAACGAAGTTACCGAAGCCCAACTCGACGCAAACGACGCTTTACCCGATAACGACCCGAATAAAAAGGTTTACAGATATAAACTCGATTGGGATGGTTCTACTTATCAGGAAGATTTCAAAAAACTTACTTCCGACGACGCCAAGAAGAACTACGCCATAAACTTCGTGTATAAAACCGCTACCGGTTTCGAATACGACGAAAAATTCACGCTCGATTACGGTAAAATCGAAAAAACCGCGCTCAGAACCATGATTTACGGCGGCAGCGCGAGTTATTCGACTTTGTATTCGGCAATGCAACTCGACGAAAGAGCAAAAATCATCAAGCAAGCCGAAGGCGACGGCGGATTCAAGAGTATTGAAGGCGTCAAGACCTCCAAGAGAACGGAATTCCGCAACGAAAAGACGAAAAAGACTTACCAACTCGGCGAAGAATACGACGTATTGTCTATAACGATCAATAAAATCGACCCCAAGGCTATATGGAACTTCTCGTTCACGGTCGCCCCGTTGCATTATTACGCGCCCGGCGCAGACGCCGACGGAGTTTGGAACGTCAAAAACAATTACGGCGTTACGTTCAACAGCACCAACTTCATGACTTCGGTAAGAGATAAGCAGGGCGTGCCGGTCGGCGCGGGAGCTTATAAAGCGAGCCGTGAAAGCGGCCTCGGCAACGCCAAATATCCCGGCAAAAACGAATTCTTGTCCAATAACCGCGTATATTACGAGAGAAACACTTATTTCGATACGCTTGACGAAAAAGTCGGCGGCGGTCCTATCCAGAACGCCAAAATCAAGTACTTCCAGTACAAAATAGTCAACTCCTCCGTACTTCTTCAATCCTTGCAGAAGAACGAAATCGACGTCGGAAGCCCGAATGCGACTCCCGATACCATACAGGCTCTCGCTTATCCGGAATACAGCCACCTTGCAAGCAAATCGGCATGGACTAACGGTTACGGTTACGTAGGTATCAACGCCGGTAAAATTGCCGACGTATGGCTTCGTCGCGCTATTATAAAGGCGATGAATACCGATCTCGTAATGGACTACTATAAACAAGACTCCAATCTTGCAAGCATAATTTACCGTCCGATGTCGTTACAGTCGTGGGCTTATCCTTCTTTCGAAAAGACCACTTACAGCGGTAAGAGCATCCGTGGCGAAAAATTGGATTACGCATACGACGAAGCGGGTCAGGACATTGCCAAAATGCTTAAAGACAACGGTTATACCGTAAACAGCGCGGGTAAAGTAACTAGCGGTCCCGACGGCAAGATTCCGGAAATCACGTTCACCATCGCAGGCGAAAGCGACGATCACCCGGCGTACGTAATGTTCAAGAACGCTCAGGAAGTCCTCAAGAGAATAGGTATAAACGTAAACGTTAAAACGGACGCGTTCGCGCTTAAAAAACTCGCGAGCGGACAACTCGAAGTATGGGCGGCTGCGTGGGGCTCCACCATCGACCCCGATATGTATCAGGTATATCACAAAGATTCCACGGCGGGCAGTACGCTTAACTGGGGTTACAGAGAAATTAAGGCGAACAGCGGTAATAAGTACGATTACGAACTCGAAGTAATTACCAAGTTATCCGAACTTATAGACGAAGGCAGAAATTCTACCGACAACTCGAAAGGCGGAACCCGCGCTCAGACGTATTGGTCCGCGCTCGACCTCGTAATGGAACTTGCGGTGGAAATGCCGACTTATCAGAGAACGGATCTTACCGCTTATAACAAAAACAAGATAAAGGCAAGTACGCTTAACCAGAAACCTACCGCGTTTGACGGATTGTTCTCGAGAATCTGGGAAGTCGGTTATAACAACTAAATTTACTAAAATCTAAGGCGTTTGCCGCGGCGGAATACGCCGCGGCAGACGAACGGAGAAAAGATGTTCAAATACATATTAAAAAGACTCGGATTGTCGATCGTTATACTATTCGGCGTGTCCGTAATAATATACGGACTCGTAAGATCGATGCCCGTCAACTATATAACCGATAAATTCCAGGCGCAACTGCTGGACGGTACGATAAAACAGGAAGAAGTCGACAGAATGCTCGCTTTGTACGGGCTTGACGACAATTCGTTTTTCGGTATCGTCAAAGGTTACTTAAAATGGATAGGCAAAGTATTTCAGGGCGATATGGGAACTTCGTTCCTTTACGGCGATAAGGTATCTACGGTAATATTCAAAAATATGGGTATATCGTTCGGTATAGCGTTCGTCGCGCTCATTTTCGAATTCCTCATCGCTATTCCCCTCGGCGTAAAAGCCGCGGTGCATCAGAACGGCGTTCTGGATTATACCACGAGCGTACTCGCGATGATAGGTACGGCTTTGCCGACTTTCTTCTTTGCGGCTCTGTGTATCGAATTATTCTCCGTTCAGTTGGGTTGGCTGCCGGTCAACGGCTTGCAGGGTACTTTGTCGATGACCGCTACGGGCTTCGAAAGGTTTATCGATAAGTTATGGCACCTTATAATGCCGATATTTATAATGGTATTCCTTTCGGTCGGTTCGCTTATGCGTTATACGAGGACGAATACTCTCGACGTGCTTAACGCCGACTATATCCGTACCGCGAGGGCGAAAGGTTTGCCCGAACGCAAAGTTATATATAAACACGCGTTCAGAAATACGCTTATTCCGCTCGTAACGTTGCTCGCGGGTACGATCCCCGGTCTTTTCAGCGGCGCGATGATTACCGAGCAGATTTTCTCCATTCCCGGTATCGGCGCGAAGGCTTACGCCGCGCTTAAAGCCGGCGACGTTCCGTTTATAATGGGCTATAATATGTTCCTTGCGATACTTACCGTCATCGGAACGTTAATGGCCGATCTTATGTACGCAGTGGTAGATCCGCGCGTTAAACTTACCAAATAAGGAGGGCTTAAAATGGATACGAAAGATTTAGAAAATGTTAAGCCCGATGCCGTGATTGACGAAATCGTCGAAAACGAAGGCGAAAACGCGAGAAAAGACGCTCCCATAAACGGCGAAGACGAGGCGTTTAAGGGCGGTGAAAAACTTGAAGACAGAGTTAAACTTCTTTCCCCCGGCAGGTTGGTATTGAAAAGATTTTTCCGCTCCAAACTTTCGGTTATAGGGTTGGCGGTACTTATTGCGTTTTTCGTTATTTCGTTCTTCGGACCGTTACTTCGTTTCTGCTGTCCGTTCGTATGGGGACAGGACGAAGTAGACAGAACTTCCGGTTCGGCGGTATGGGAACCCGTTAAAATCAACTACATCGACGCAGACGGCAACAGTTACGAAACGTACGAATTCCGTCTGTTCGTCAGCAAGAATATAAACGCGGACTCCGATCCGTCCGCAACGCACCTTCTCGGAACGGATAAAAACGGTTACGACGTCTTTTCGAGAATAATGTACGGCGGCAGGGTGTCGTTGACGCTCGGCTTCGTAGTAGTTATACTCGAAACGATTTTAGGCGTTATACTCGGCGGTCTGGCGGGGTATTTCGGGCGATGGGTCGATCAGTTGATAATGCGTATCGTCGATATACTAAACTGTATACCGACGCTGCCGATAATGCTGATAATAAGTTTCATGCTCGACGCTAACGGCGTATACGGAATGTCCAAACTGTACATAACGATGGCTTTGCTTACGCTGATAGGCTGGGCGGGTATCGCAAGAATGGTCAGAGGTCAGATATTGTTCCTGAGAGAACAGGAATACATGGTCGCGACCGAATGTACGGGCTTGTCCGTTCATAAGAGAATATTCAAACATCTTCTTCCGAACGTATTGCCGCAACTTATAGTTTCGATGACGCTCGGTCTGGGCAGCATAATCCTGACCGAAGCCACCCTCGGTTACCTCGGTCTTGGCGTTCCGATCGAATACGCCACTTGGGGTAACATGATAAATATTCTTACTCAACCCGTTACTTACTGGGGCGCTCACTTCAATCAGTGGATTCCCGTAGGTATCTGTATCATTCTTGCGGTTCTTTCGTTCAACTTCGTCGGCGACGGGCTCCGCGACGCGTTCGATCCTAAAATGAAGAGGTAATTATGTCGGATAAAGCAACTAAATCTGAAATAAAAAAACATTATCTTTCGGGAAAAGAATCGCGCGAGATAGCAAAGAAGAACAAAGCGTTCGTCAAAGAACTCGAAAAACGCAAGAAACGTAAAAACGTCGACTCGAAAGAATATACGACGGAGATGAAAGATCCTCGTAACATAGTCGAGTTCGATAATCTTCACACTTACTTTTTCACCGACGCGGGTATATCCAAAGCGGTAAACGGCGTATCTTTCGCGATACCCGAAAATTCCGTGGTAGGCATAGTAGGCGAATCGGGTTGCGGTAAATCCGTAACCAGCCTTTCGCTTATGCAACTTATACAAGGTCCCGCGGGACAGATAGTAAAGGGCGAAATCCGTTTCAAGGCGTCGGAATTCAAAAAGGACGAAAACGGAAAGCCTATACCCGTGTATAAGACGATTACCGACGAAAACGGAAACGTCGTAGTCGAAACGGCGCCCGTACTCGATAAAAACGGAAATCCCGTTTTCGATAAAGACGGTAACTTCAAAACCGTTCCCGTGCAGGACAGGGACGAAGCGGGCGTTCTGAAATACGAAACCGAAGAAAAGGTCTACGATATAGCCAGAATGCCGCTTAAAGAGATGTCCAGAATCCGCGGCAGACAGATAGCGATGATATTCCAGGAACCGATGACTTCGCTTAACCCCGTGTTCACGATAGGAAACCAACTCGACGAAGTTACGCTTCTGCATATCAAAGACGCGGACAAGCAGGAAGCGAAGCGCAGAAGTCTTGAAATGCTCGAACTCGTCGGCATAGCGATGCCGGAAAGAGTATATAAGTCTTATCCGCACGAAATATCCGGCGGTATGCGTCAAAGGGTAATGATAGCGATGGCGCTTGCGTGCAATCCGAGATTGGTTATAGCCGACGAGCCGACCACCGCGCTCGACGTTACCATTCAGGCGCAGATACTCGACCTTTTGCGCGACGTAAGAAAGAAGATGAACGGCTCTATTATGCTCATTACGCACGATCTCGGCGTTATCGCCGAAATGGCGGACTACGTTTACGTTATGTATGCTGGCAAAGTCGTAGAGCAGGGAACCGCGCAGGAGATTTTCAAAAATCCGTTGCACCCGTACACGATAGGTCTTCAGAAGAGTAAACCCGTCGTCGGTAAAGAGGTCGACGAACTGTATTCCATTCCCGGTAACGTTCCGAACCCCGTAAATATGCCGGATTACTGCTATTTCAGAGAGCGTTGCAACGCATGCACCGAAAAGTGCGCGGGCAAGTATCCCGCGTTCGTAAAAGTGTCGCCCACACACGGCGTAGCGTGTTATAAATACACCGACAAGGCTGAAACAGATGAATAAGAACAGGAAATTAAAAGAAAATAAAATTAAGGGTCAAATCGAAGAAACGATAGTCGAAGAAACCGAAATCGTCGGCGGCGGAAACGTTACGGAAGTTACAGAAATTACCGAAACGACCGCAGAAGCAGTCGATATTACGGCTG
>FR898452.1:14566-23321 GCA_000437515.1 Acidiphilium sp. CAG:727
GGGGCGTAACGCGCTTGCCGAGTCGATAGACGAAGGCGATTATCTGCTTAAAGTCGAACACCTTAAAAAGTACTTTCCGCTTGCGACGGATTTCTTCGGGAAACCCACGTCTTTCGTCCGCGCGGTAGACGACGTTACTTTCGGCGTCAAAGCCGGGCAGACGGTAGGAATAGTCGGCGAATCGGGTTGCGGTAAGACCACTATGGGCAGAACGGTTCTTCGTCTTCATTCGGTTACAGGCGGAAAGGTTATTTTCGACGGACACGATATAGGATCTATGTCCGCTTCGCAACTCCGCAAAATACGGCCGCAGATTCAGATGATTTTTCAGGATCCGTATTCGAGTTTGTCGCCGAGGCTCAGAGTCGGCGATATTATCGGCGAAGCGGTTGCCGAACACGGAATCGTGCCGAAAGAACAACTTAAAGATTACGTTCTGTCGATAATGAATAAATGCGGATTACAGACGCATTATTACGAAAGATACCCGCACGAGTTTTCGGGCGGTCAAAGACAAAGAATATGTATCGCCCGCGCCCTTGCGCTCAAACCGAAACTCGTCATCTGCGACGAGCCCGTTTCGGCGCTCGACGTATCTATTCAGGCGCAGATAATAAATCTGCTTAAATCCTTGCAGAAAAACGACGGTATAGCGTATATTTTCATTTCGCACGATTTGTCCGTCGTAGAACACATAAGCGACGAAGTCGGCGTAATGTATCTCGGCAGCATGGTCGAGTACGGCAACAAAAAGGATATATTTGCAAACCCCATGCATCCTTATACGCAGGCTTTGTTTTCGGCGGTTCCCGTTCCGGATCCGGACGTTAAAAACAAGAGAATTATTCTTAAAGGCGATATACCGTCGCCCGCAAATCCGCCGTCGGGTTGTAAATTCCATACCCGCTGCAACAAATGCATGGAAATATGCAAGACCGAAACCCCGGTATTCAAAGAATACGCTCCGGGGCACAGGGTTGCTTGCCACTTATACGAACAAAACAATTTATCGGGAATAACACATGAATAAATTTACTAAAAAAATATCGCTTATACTCACGAGCGTCATGCTTTGCGCAAGCCTTGCGATGACGTCCGTAGCGTCGGCTTACTCGAGCGGAAAGAGAGGTTATTCTTTCGCTTCTTCCGCCGCGGCTTCATCCGCAGGTAAACTGGAAGAGGTAACGAATCTGAAATCTGCCGATACGTCGTCGATGTTTTCCGACGACTATCTCAACAAAAGTTCGTCGCTTACGGGAGAGCATTGGGTAATCGTTTCGCTCGAAGGTCAGAGTCTTTCCGACAGAACGAACGGCGACGTCAACGATTATATGGATTCCTTCGCGGGGTCGGTCGCCGCGCGCGAGATAGAAAAGGAACAAAAAGTATTCCTTAAAAGGCTTGCCGCCGCTAACGTTCCTTACGAATATAAAGCGTCGTACAATACTATCGCCAACGCGGTAGCCGTAAAAATCGACGTCAAGAACATTTCCGAAGTCAAAAAGATACAGGGAGTATCCGACGTAACCGTTTCGGAATATTATTACGCTCCTCAGGACGTCGAAGTCACCAACGCCACCAACGTATGGGGTACGGGTATTTATCAGATTTCCGACGAATTACGCAATCAGGGCTACGACGGAAGCGGCATGGTGGTCGCGGTTCTCGATACCGGTCTCGACTACTCTCACGCGGCGTTTCAGACGATGCCCGAAAAAAAAGCCGGCGTAGAAATGCTCGACAAAGCGACCGTCGCGAAAAGAATTTTCGACGGCGATACGAGCAAAGGTCTTATTTCGAAAAATCCCGACGTAACGGTAGACGAAGTTTACTATAACTCGAAAGTTCCTTTCGCATACGACTACGCCGATAACGACCCCGACGTTTATCCGTCTTATTCTCACCACGGCACTCACGTCGCGGGTATAATCGCGGGTACTCCGATACGCGATAAAGACGGTAACGAAGAGTACATCAAAGATCAGGACGGCAACGAAATATTGGATAAAAACGGTAACCCCATGACTTTTACGGGCGTTGCGCCCAACGCGCAACTCGCGATTTTCAAGGTGTTCACCGATAACGAAGAGGAAGACGGACTCGGCGGCGCGGAAACGGTCAACATTCTCTGCGCTCTCGAAGATTGCGTAAAGTTGAAAGTAAACGTAATCAACATGAGTCTGGGCTCTTCCGCAGGTTTCTCTACCGCAGACAACGAGTTTATGCAGACCGTTTACGACAACGTAAGAAAGGCGGGCATAAGCCTTATGGTCGCGGCAAGCAACGATTACAGTTCGGCGTATAACGGCGTTTACGGTACCAACCTCGCAACGAGTCCCGACTCGGCGACGGTAGGTTCGCCCTCGACTTTCGACGCGGCGATGAGCGTCGCGAGTATCAACGGTCAGAAAGCGAAATACGTAAAAGTAACCGTAGGCGGCGAAGATAAATACCTTTACTTCACCGAAGCCTCCGACGGCAACGGCAACCAGAAAGACTTCATAAAAGAAATCTTAAACAATCAGACGATCAACGTCAAAACCGATCCCGACGGCAACAGATACGCCGACCTTCAATACGTCGTCGTACCCGGTTTCGGTCAGTCGGTAGATTACGCAAATACCGACGTTTACGGTAAGGTTGCGGTCGTTCGACGCGGCGGCGACGTTACTTTCGAAGAAAAGGTAAGGGTAGCCAAGCAGAAAGGCGCGGTTGCCTGTATAATCTACAATAACGTTTCGGGCGCGATCAGAATGAGTCTGGGTAACTTGTACGAACCCGTTCCGACCTGCTCGATAACGATGGACGCGGCGAATACTTTCGTTCCGACGTCGAACAACAGCATTACCGCGAGAGCGGGAACGTTAAGGATAAGCGAAGGGCAGAAAGCCGGTCCGTTTATGTCCGACTTCTCGAGTTGGGGTCCCACTCCCGACCTTAAACTTAAACCGGAAATATCGGCTCACGGCGGCGAAATAACCTCGTCCGTTCCCAACGGCTGGGCGGAACTTTCCGGTACGAGTATGGCTACGCCCAACCTTGCGGGCGTTATGAGCCTTATGCTCGAATACGCGAAAAAGAATTCCGACTTTTTCGGCGCGGATAACACGCAGAGATATTCGGACTTCGTAACTCAGGCGAACAGATTGCTCATGAGCACCGCGACGATCGCTTACGACGAATACAATTCTCCGTATTCGCCGAGAAAGCAGGGTTCTGGTCTTGCCGATATGAACAAGGCTACGAAGACGCAGGCTTATATTTACGTCAAGAATTCGGATAAGACCAAAATCGAAGTCGGCGACAATCCGAAAAAGACGGGCGAATATAAACTTACGTTCAACGTGCGTAACTTCGGCTCGACAGACAGAACGTACGAGTTCGATACTCTTACGATGACCGAAACGCTCGCTTCGGATAAGATTTCCGTCGCCGAAAGAGCGTATATGCTCGACGGTCAATGCGATTTTGCATTTACGCTCAATTCCAAGAATAAAGGAAGTTCTTTAGCCGGCAAGACGCTTACGCTTAAAGCCGGCGACGACGTAAACGTTACCGTTACCGTAAAACTCAAAGATTCGGCAAAGAAATATATCGACGACAGTTTCGCGAACGGTATGTACGTCGAAGGTTTCGTCAAACTCATAGACAAAACCGACGGCGAAAAGGTTGATCTTAACGTTCCGTGGCTCGGATTCTACGGCGACTGGTACGCTGCGGCTATGTTCGATATTTCGGATTACGAACTTTCCGAAAAGTTGCAGGACGACAGCATTCCCGACGACCGTAAACCCAAGGCGCAGATGTACGCGACCACTCCGCTCGGTTCTTACTACGGCAGCAAATATATAATTCCGCTCGGCGCGTATCTCTATACTCAGAAAGACGACCAGAAGAAGATATATCCGTCAACCGAGAAGGCGGCTATCTCGATTTACGACACGACGAACCGCCACACGGTTTATAAACTCTACGCGATTTACGCGGGACTTTTGCGCGGCGCGAAGAGAATGAACATGACCATAACCGACGCGGTTACGGGCGAAGTCGTGTACTCCAGAGAAATAACCAACGTAAGGAAGTCTTATACGGGAGGTTCTTCTTCGGCAAGAGGCTCGTTCATCGAGGTCGAATGGTCGCCGATCGCTCAGGCGATTTCCAACAACAAACAATATAAATTCCACGTCGAAGGCGTTCTCGACGACATAAGCGAAGACAGGAAGTATAATCCGAGCGCTTATTCGTACAATAAATCGTTCGATTTTACTTTCTACGTAGATACCGAAGCGCCCGAAATTACGGATTATAAACTCAGATTCGAGTCTTATAAAGACGATGCGGATAAGACCAGATATAAAGTATATCTCGATATAAACGTATTCGATAACCGTTACGCTCAATCCGTCGCGCTCTGCTACGCGGATTATAACGAAATGGCTTTGAAACTCTTCGATTCGAACCTTACTCCGGTTTATTCCGAGAGCAATTCGACAACGGCGGTTACCCTTGACGTTACCGACTATTACGAAGCGGTTAAAAACAAGACGATAACCGATCGCGATCTCTATCTTCAGGTAGACGACTACGCGCTCAACACGAGAGTTTATCGTATAAACGATTTCTGCTCGTTTGCGGACGCGGTCAACTATCCCGACGAAGTAAATATAACTTCGGGAACCGAAGCGTCGGGCGACGAAGAGTATTCGAGAGAAATCACGATAAGCGTAAACGAAGCGCAACAACTCGCAACGTCGGTCGCTCCGGCCGATAAGTCCTCGATGGGGCTTTACTGGAAGTCTTACGACGAGGGTATAGTCAAAGTAAGAGACGGCGAAATCTTCGGCGTTTCGGCAGGCGACGCGATAGTTAAAGTGTTTGCCGGCAAAGACGAATACGCAAACGCTTACGACGGCATACTCGTACACGTAGTCGACGGTTCGGCTGCGAATCCGTCCGTTACCAGGATGTCGTTCGGTCTTATCCCCGACAAGAGCGGCGCGCTCGTAAATCCCACGAACGTTACGGTAGAGGTTCACCAGAACACCCGTATCGAAATGAAGACTCTCGTCGAACCGTGGTATTACGACGGCGAAGTCGAAGTAAAGTGGAGGACGTCATCCGACAGTATCGCGACGGTCAGTTCGCGAGGCATAGTTACCACGCATAAAGAAGGAACCGTAACCATATACGCCGATCTCTATATAAACGGCAAAAAGACGATTTATTCGGCAAGTACGACTTTGAACGTCGGCGCGGAATTCATCGTACAAAACGGTTATCTTCGCGAATATCACGGCGCGGGCGGTAAAGTCGTTATTCCCAAGTCGCTCAACGTATACTACATTTACGAAGAGGCGTTCAAGGATAACGACAACATCGAGGAACTTGAAATATCTTCTCCGTGTACCGAGATTCAGCAATCTGCGTTTGAGCACATGACCGCTCTGAAGCGGGTGATATTGCCGCATACGGTCAACTTCATATATAAGTACGCGTTCAGAAATTGTCCGAAACTCGAAACGATAGATATGCACTCGATGTCGGTTGCGTTCGGAATGAACTCTTTCGAGAACTGCGTATCCCTTAAAAACATCAACAACGTAACTCTTCTGAACGGTCTTAAAAAAGAGGACGTCGAGATAATGAATCTTACCGAAGGCGTAGACTTTTCGAGATCCGCGGCGAAACTTACGACCATGGGTAATTACGCTTTCAAAGGTTGTACGTCGCTTCAATCGATCGACATCACGGAACTCCGCGTGGCGGGTCACAACGTGTTCGAAGGTTGCCGCGGTCTTACCACGGTAACGCTCAGCAAGTTCACGGACCTCGGCGACGATATGTTCTTTAAGTGTACGTCGCTTACCAAGTTGATTTACACCGACCTTACGGCGGACGATATCGGCTCGATTTCTTACGACACGAAAGTTTCTCCGTTCGGTAACTGTAACATAACAGAAGTAGTATTCGGCGACGGTTTGCTTAATCTCGCGAACGGAGCCTGGTATAATTCCGACGCAACCGTCCTGTATAAAGTCAAACAAGACGCCGTGGCGTTGACCGTTCCGGCAACGGTTACAGAAATAGCGGCGAACGCTTTCGCGGGTAATACCAAGTTACGTTCGGTTACCTTTACGGCAGGCGAAAACGGCGAATATGCGCTTAAAAAGATAGGTAATTACGCGTTTTCGGGTTGCAGTTCGCTTACGTCCGTAACTCTTCCCGCAAGCGTCAACGAACTCGGAACGGGAGTATTCAGTTGGTGTTCCGCGCTTACGTCGGCAGATTTGTCGGGCGTCGCGATCAAAGAACTTCCGGCAATGACGTTCGCATACGCAGGCGTAGACGTCGTTACCGACGAACTCGGCAACGCGAGCGAGAAAGCGGTTCTGACCAACGTCAAACTCAACGCCGCCACGAGGTCGCTCGGAGCGAGGAGTTTCTTCGCAAGCGGACTTGCGACCGTAGATTTGTCCGCCACGGGCGTAATTTCTATCGGCGACGGCGCGTTCGCAAATTGCGAATATTTGCAGGAAGTAACGCTCGGCGATATAACCGCTATGGGCAACGGCGTATTTTCGGGTATTGCGGTAACTAATCCCGTACTCAGAAAGGTGGTTTTCGGTAGCGGAAGTACCGTACTCGGAGCGGGAACGTTCAGAGGTCAGTCCAACCTCGACACGCTCGTTTTCTCCGACGCCCAGAAAGCCGTTGACGAAATCGGCGCGTATACTTTCGCGGGCTGCGTCAAACTCGCCAATCTTCCGTTTACGAAGGTCGTGAACGTCGGCGAAGGCGCGTTTGCCGGCTGCGCTCAATTGAGATCGTTCGACTTCTCTTTGACGGAATACGTCGGCGCGTACGCTTTCAGCGGTTGTTCGCTTATAGCGAATCCGGCGCTTGAAATCGTAGGATTCATAGGCGATTACGCCTTCTACGGTTGCGACGCGCTCGGCAGCGTTTCGCTCGATAACGTTACCAATATCGGCAAGTACGCGTTTGCGGCAAGCGGAATAACTTCGGTTTCGTTCGGACAAAAGTTCGTGTACGAAAGCGAAACGAGATACGACGAAGACAATAAAGAAATATTCATAGAAAGAATAGGTATCGGCGATTACGCGTTCTACAAGAGCGCGCTCAGAATCGACGAAACTCTTGAAATCGCTCTCGGCGCAGGCGCTGGCATAGGCGAAGGCGCGTTTGCGGCGGTTGCGGGCGTAAAGAACTTTGCGGTAACTTCCGACGACGGCAAGTACGAAGTCGTCGACGGTATGATAATAAAGAGTGTGGCGAACGGCAAAGAAGTTCTCGCTTACGCCGCACTCGGCAAGTCCGGTAAAATCGTCGTTCCCGAAAAGACGGTAAGAGTGGGCGCTTCGGCGTTCGAAAACGTTACCGCCGCTACGGAAATCGAATTCCCGTACGAACTCAAAGCGATAGGCGATAAAGCGTTCTTCGGCTGCGGCGCAACCAAATACGTGTTCGGCGGAATAAACGCCCCCGTACTCGAAGCCGCTTACGTTTCTGCGGATCAGTTCGCCAAAACCGACGATCTGTATAAGTTATTCGATATGAGCGGCAATATCGCGACGCAGAAATATTACGCAAACTTCAAGAATTACGCCGCGCTCGTATTGTACGCGGGACAGGGCGGAGTCAAAGGTATAAAAGATCTCGGTCTTACCGCGGAATTTGCGGAAAACGCCGGTGGCTTCGACAGCAGGCTTTACAGCGCGTACTTCTCGACTAAAGTCAAAACGGCTATGATTGCCGACGACACCACGAGAGAATGTAACGAATTGCTGAAGACTATTCCGACCGCCGCCGAAATCAACGCTCTGACGGCAGACGACAAAAAGGTATGGAACGGATATAAAACCGCCTTGCAGAACGCGAGAGCGAAATACGACGACGTATCGCTCGTTCAGCGTAACGCCTTCGTAACCGACTGGCAGAAACTTATCGAATCCGAAGCCGCAATGAGAAATAAAGCCGCGTTGTTCGGCGAATCGGTTACGAGAACGGGTATTTCCGTTACGACCAGACCGACGAAGACCGTATATATCGTAGGCGAAACTTTCGATCCCGCAGGAATGATTCTTACCCTTTTGTGGTCGGACGGTTCCAAGGAAGAGATAAGCGAAGGCTTCACTTATACCAATACCAGACTTAACAAAAACAGCCGTACGGTCAGGATAACTTACGAAAACCTTACCACCACTCTCAACGTTTCGGTAGTAATGCCCGAAATCCGTTCCGTAGAGGTGGAAAGCGAGCCGTCAAGACTCGAATACGAAATCGGCGAAAAATTCTCGAAGGGCGGTCTTACGTTGAAAGTAACTTACGTAGACGGAACCACCGAAACGAAGTACAACGGTTATACGGTATCCGACGACGGTCCGTTCGAAACCGCAGGAAAACATACGGTGACCGTAACTTACGAGGGTAGAACCGTCGCGATAGAAGTAAACGTAGTCGATCCGGACAGTCCGGTCGTCCCGGATCCCGACGAACCGGTTAAACCCGTAAAGCCCGCCAAGAAGGGTTGTAAGGGCGCGGCGCTTCCGCTTTCTTCGGCGTTGCTCGCCGCAGGCGCGATCGCGTTTTGCAGAAAGAACAAAAAGTAATCGGTAACGATATTACGACCAAGAGCCGCCTTTCGGAAACGAAAGGCGGCTTTTTGCTAGGTTCGTATATATGCCGGGCAAGAATGATACGAACCTTGCCAAAACGCCGCTATTTCCGTGCTTTTTGG
>FR898453.1:0-6100 GCA_000437515.1 Acidiphilium sp. CAG:727
TAAATATCGGTGTTTTGGCAAGGTTTGTATTATTCTTGCCCGGCATAGAATACGCGGCAAAAATTCAATCCGAAAGCGCAGTCGTCAAACGGTGGAACGAATATATGAAAGACGTTATGTATATGCCGCCGGACGAAAAGACGGGAGCGCAACCGCTTTTAACGCGCGTATTCGATTTTAATTGATCGGGGGATATTCCCCGACGTATCTGGAACGTTAATATGAAAAGTAAATTTTACGATTTTATCAAGACGGATAAAAACTACAAAGGTAATTACGGAGATTTTTCGTCTTCGACCGCAGAGTGCCTTTCGGAAGACGAGCGTATAGAATTTTTACGCGCCTATTCGACTTTCCTTGACGGAAAAAACGATATGAAAAGCGGGTCCGAAAAAGTCGTCGGCGACGAAGAGATTCGTCGGCTTACGGAACTTATAAATTACGACGTTGCGCCGAAAATCAGAAACCGGCTTAAATTCGATGAGATGAACGCTAAAGTTTATCGGCAGTACGACGAATTCGTCGGATGGCAGTTTTATTGCGGAACGAACGTACGTAACGGGGCGATTAAATTTCCCGACGATATAATTCCGCCCGTACCGTGCGCCAAATACGAATTCGACGCGGAGAAATTCGTGTCGTTCAGGTTTTGTTTCGTACTGCCGGAAAAGTATATGGACGAAGAGAAGTTCGCCGATAAAAAGAAACCTTTGACTACGGATACGGGCAGAATAATCGAACTGAGAAAAGGCGTAACCGAAATCGTTAAATTACAGATTTATCGAAACGGAGAGGTTTACGCAAGGGTAGGTAAACCCGACCCGTATCACCACGCAGATTATAAAATCGGCGATTTTTCGTTCGATGAAAAAAACGAAATCAATATAATTTTCGAAGGAGAAGATTACCGCGTTATATTCAACGGGCGCGATGCGGGCGCTTACCGACTTACGAATAACGAGTGCCCCGATACGCTGTTTATATCGGGCGGAATGCATCCCGTGTGCGAATGGGAGTTTATTCCGGAAGAACTTGTTGCGGAAGGTAAAACGATCACCGATTTTTTTGTAAAGGCGACCCCTGTGAAATCGCCCGTAACCGATTTATCCTCGGTTAAACTGCCGTTTAAGATCGGCGGCGAAAAACATAAAGACGAAGCCGTAGAGTTCGTCGGAAATTTTACGTACGGCGGAGGGAAAGCCGTATTGCATATCGGATCGATTGATCCGTGCGGCGAAGTATACGTAAACGGAGTAAAGGCTTTCGCCGTCGAAAATTTTACCGCAAAAGAGAAAGATATAACGCAATTTTTGAAAAGCGGCGAAAACGAGTTGAAGATATTGGTTTTTCCCAGAGCCCCGGAAGTCAATTACTCGTGGCACAGAAACAAAGACCCGTATATAGCGTGGCTTTTGCGGGACGTATATATCGATTTTTTATCCGACGTATGCGTAAGCGATATCGTGGTAAAGACTTTATCCGTATCCGATAAAACCGTAACGGCTAAGATTTCCTTTGAAGTAGACCGCCCCGAAAGTCTGACGACGAAAATATATCTCGCCGAATCTGCGACGGGTAGCGAAATATGCGTTTTCGAAGGCGTGGCGGAAAGCGACTTTGAAAAAGAATTCGAAATTTCGGCAAAACCGTGGACGTGCGAAAATCCTCAACTATATACGGTCAGAGTAGAATTGTTACGCGATAACGCCCCCGTAGACGACGAAATCGTTGAAACGGGATTCAGAACGATAGAACAAAAAAACGGCGAAATTCTGTTAAACGGCGAGAGGGTACTTTTAAGCGGCGCGTTGTGGATGCAATTTTTGCCGCCTTACGAAAATATCGTATTAAGTCATATTTGCCCGACTACGGAAGAAATCGTCGCGCAGGCGGCAATGACCAAGGCTATGAACGGCAACGTCGCGAGATTTCATTTCTTGGGGTACGGAAATAACGATCCGAGATTCGCAATCGTTTGCGATCGTATGGGATTGATGAATATCTGGACGACCAGACTTATCGATTCCGCCGAAACCGTCGATACTAAAAACGGCTGGCTCGCGGGGGAAACGTACGCAGAGCAAATGAAAGAAGTAATAAATCATCCGAGCATAATCATGTGGGAAGGCAGCAACGAATTTCATTCTTCGCGGGCGCGACTTGATAAAATGTTCGACGAATTTGTTACGAAAGTTAAAAAAACGGACGATACGCGACTTATATGTCCGTGTTCTCATTTATATTACGGCGGCGGACTTTACGGTAATACGGGTTTTTATTATCAGGACGACGGCGAAAGAGATCAGGATTTTCGTCCTGCAAAAAGTTCTTTCGGCTGGACGGACGAAAGCGTTATAAGAAGCGCGCATAACTATGAAATTCTGCTCGGTTACGGCAATAAATGGGATTTATTCCGAAAACAGGCGTGGAAATCTCAACACGCGCTTTTTACCAGTAAAAAACACGCATATATAATATCGGAATTTGCAATCGTCGGCAGACAGGACGATACCACGCCGGAGTGTAAAACTTACGTTAAAAACGATTCGTACGAACTTGCAGACGAAAAACGCGCGTTCGGTTCGGTTTACGACAAACTCGATTACAAATTAAGTCAGGCGTATCAGGCGTTATGCGCGTATAATACGGTCAAATACATGCGTTATCTTGGCGCGGACGGGCTTATGTGGTGTAGTCTGAACGGCGGAGCAAACGATGCGAGTTATATTAAACCTCCGATAGATTTTTACGGATATGCAAAGCACGCTTTTTACGCTTTGAGGGAAGGGTTTCAAAAGACGATCTGCTTCAACAAAAGCGTAGACGTGATTTACGGAAACGAAGTAATCGTCGCTCCGGCGATAAGCGGCGCGGAAAAGAATGAAATTTACGACGTTACGGTAACGATACGGGATATTGACGGAAACGCCGTTATAAGTCGGAAATTCAAGGTTAAAGCCGATAATTTCATTATTGATCTCGAACCGTTCGGAGTCAATCTCGAAGACGGGTATTATGTCGTGGAATACGTTGTGGAGAAAGTGAAATGATTAAAGTGTTGCAATTCGGCGAGGGGAACTTTTTAAGGACGTTCGTCGACGCGTATTTCGATACGCTTAGTAAAGAGGGCGTTGGCGAATATTCGGTGGATATAGTAAAACCGATCCCTTTCGGTTCGCTCGAAAAGTTTGAAAAACAGAATAATAAATATCATATCGTTCTGCGCGGGGTCAAGGAAGGAAAAGAGGTCGAAGACGTATATAAAATAGACGTTCTGAACCTCGTCGTTTCTCCGTTTGAGAATTACGGGAAATATATTTCGCTCGCAAAAGACAAGGATTTGAAAATAATCGTTTCAAACACTACCGAAGCGGGAATCTGTTTTAACGCTGAGGACGATTTTAACGGTTTCGAGAATATAACATACCCCGCGAAACTTACTAAGTTTTTGTTTGAACGGTTTAACGCAAGTCTTGGCGGGGCGTATATTCTGCCCGTGGAACTTATAGATAACAACGCCGACGAACTCAAAAAGTGCGTGGATAAGTATATCGACCTTTGGCAACTTCCCGAAGAATTCAAAAAGTGGAACGACGACCAGAACTACTATTGCAATACGCTCGTTGACCGCATAGTTTCGGGTTATCCGAAAGACGAAGAAACCAAAGAGCGTCTGTATAAACTCGTCGGAGAAAAAGACGAACTCGTTTCCGTCGGCGAACCGTTCGGGCTCTGGGCGGTCGAAAACAAGGGCGAAATAGGTAAGTATATTATTGGCGGTAAGCATAATATCGAAGTCGTTTTAACGAACGATATTAAATATTATAAAAAACGTAAAGTAAGAGTGCTTAACGGCAGTCATACGAATTTAGTACCCGTAGGCTTGTGGCAAGGTAAAGTTACGGTTTACGACTGTATGACGGATAAGGCTTTGTATAAATTTATAGACGAAACGCTTACGAACGAAATCATACCGTTCGTTTCCGACGATATAGCGGCAACGACGGCTTTTGCCGAAAGCGTAAAAGAGAGATTTTTGAACCCTTATCTTAACCATCAACTTACAAGTATTGCATTAAACTCTATATCCAAATGGAAGGCGAGAGTATTGCCGTCGTTTAAGGATTATTACGAAAAGTACGGCAAAATACCCGAGAACTTAACCAAAGGTTTCGCGTGTTTAATGGCGTTGTATAAAATCACGACGAAAGGCGACGACGGGAAATATTACGCAAAACTTCCGAGCCGCACAATCGAAATGAAAGACGACGAGAAGTATCTCGAATATTTTGCAAACGGCGGTTGCGTGATCGAATTTATGAAGGACGAAACGGTCTGGGGCGAAGATTTAACAAAATACGAGGGTTTTGCAGCGGAGGTTAAAACTATAGTTAAAAAATTGAGAAACGGCGAAACGGATATATTATGAAAGATACCGTTATAATAAACGAAAAGGATAACGTAGGGGTAAGACTTACCGCAACGGATAAAATTCCCGCGGGGCATAAGTTTGCTTTGAGAGATATTGCCAAAGGCGAGTACGTTATAAAATACGGCGAGATAATCGGCAGGGCAACCGAGAACATAAAGCAAGGCGAATGGGCGCATACGCATAACGTAAAATCGCATTTAGACGAAAGCGTGGAGTATGAGTATAAGCCGAATTATCCCGAAACGGTAATAAAATCAGGCGCGACTTTCAAGGGGCTCAAACGCAAAAACGGCAGAGCGGGTATAAGAAACGAGATATATATTATCCCTACGGTGGGTTGCGTAAACGACGTATGCCGTCGGCTCGAAAGTCTGGCAAAACCGTTCGTTAAAGGTGCTATAGACGGACTTTTCGCGCTTACTCATCAGTTCGGCTGCTCTCAACTCGGCGAGGATAACGAGAATATAAAGAAACTCTTATGCGGCGTTGCGCTTAACCCGAACGCAAGTTTTGTGCTGTTCGTAGGGCTTGGCTGCGAGAACAACGGGCTTGACGGAATAAAGGAATATCTTAAACCGTATAACCGGGATAATATAGCGTATTTCAATTGTCAGGACGTTGACGACGAGATAGAATACGGACTTGAAATACTTAAAGGCTTTTGCGAAAAAGCAGGTAAATTAAAGCGTGAAGATATACCCGTAAGCGAACTTTGCATAGGGCTTAAATGCGGCGGAAGCGACGGCTTTTCGGGACTTACGGCTAATCCGCTCGTAGGTAAAATCACGGACAGGATAATAGAAGAAGGCGGCTCGGCAATACTTACCGAAGTACCCGAAATGTTCGGAGCCGAACAACTTTTGATGAATAAATGCGAAAGCCGCGAGGTATACGAAAAATACCTCGAAATGATAGTGAATTTCAAGAAGTTCTATACGGATAACGGCTTTCCCGTGTACGAAAACCCAAGTCCCGGCAACAAAAAAGGCGGAATAACGACGTTGGAAGAAAAATCGCTCGGCTGCGTGGAAAAAGCGGGAAGTACGAAAATCGTGGACGTGCTTTCTTACGGCGAACAGGTCAAAAAACAAGGCGTATCAACGTTGAACGCCCCGGGGAACGACCTCATCGCGGCGACGGCGCTCGCGGCAAGCGGATGTCAGATCGTGCTTTTCACCACGGGGAGAGGCACTCCGTTTTCGACGTTCGTACCGACTTTCAAAATCTCGAGCAACGATTTTCTTGCGGAGAAAAAGAATAACTGGATAGACTTCAATGCGTATTCCATGGACGAAAAAGCCCTATATAAGTCGATTATCTCCATAGTCAACGGCGACACGAAGTGTAAAAGCGAAGATATAAGAGAAATTGCGTTTTATAAAAAAGGCGTCACGCTCTAACGAACCGTAAAATTTTAACGCCCGTACGGGAAATTCCCCCGTATGGGCGTTAAAATATTTAACGACGGAAGCCCGTAAAAAGGGCGGCAAGTCGAAATTGACATGCCGCCCTTTTTAATATGGAGTTACCGGTCGGACTTGTAAGGAGCAAAAAGCAAAAGAAGCGATAAATACGGGAGGAAATGGAAGCGTTTGCGACGGAATAGCGTTTTGCGAGGTAAAAATAAAAAAGCGAAGCAAAGTAAACGCGTCACCGGCGATGCGGCGC
>FR898453.1:6158-13384 GCA_000437515.1 Acidiphilium sp. CAG:727
GGTGAAATGTCGGGCGAAAGCCCGTAAAAAGGGCGGCAAGTCGAAATTGACATGCCGCCATTTTTAATATGGAGCTACTGGCCGGACTTGAACCGGCGACCTGCTGATTACGAATCAGCTGCTCTACCGACTGAGCCACAGTAGCGTACATTTTTGCCTTTTCGACCAACGAAAAAATCACGTTACGTCCGAACGCTAAAACAGTATAGCACACATTATTTAATTTTGCAAGGATTTTAACGGCTTCGGCAAGATTTTTTTCGCAGAGCCTATATCTATCATGGCGGCAAGCGACATATAATTACCAGAGAGGTATCAGATGTTCGACGAAATCATAGACAGATTGGGGTTCGGCGGCGAGATATGTCCGCAAAAATACAGGTATACGGTGTTAGGCGTAAACGGAGGAATATTCGAGGGCGTTAAAAAAGTGATTGAAATCAACGACGAAGCAATAACGCTCTGCGTTAAAGGCGGAATTCTTTTCGTCAGGGGCGAAAACTTGAAAATCACGTGTTTCGGCGAGAAAGAAATCACGATCGCCGGGTTTATCAAGGGGGTGGAATTAAAGTGAAGCGCGGAAAATTATTCGTAAAAATCAAAGCGACGGGCGACGGCGCGGAAAAAATAGCGTTTAGCGTGATGGAGCGAAAAATCTTTGCAAAAAACGTAAAGTACGTTAAAAACGGTTGTTTTTTAACGATTGATGCCGTTGACGAGCAAAAATTTTTTGCAATTTCGCGTAATATGTGTTATAATGTGGAAAGAATAGGATATACGGGCAGGTTTGCTTTTTTCAAAAAACTGCTGAAAAAGGCGGGCGCAATAACGGGCGCGGTTGCGCTTATAACTTTCGTTTACCTTTGCGACCCGGTCGTCGGCGAAATCGTTTTTAAGGGAGATGCGGCGGCGTTCAGACGACAGATCGTAAGCGTGCTGAAACAAAACGGTGTCGAAGAAGGCAAAATCTGCGTAGCGGATTGTTCTTCGCTCGGCGAAAAAATCGTGATTTCGTCCGACGGAATATCCTACGCTACCGTTACCAGAAGCGGCAGGCGGATTATCGTGGACGCGAAGTCCGACGAAGAGAAACTCGCCCCTTTAGATGTAAGCAAAGACGAGATCGTTTCGCCCGTAGACGGCAGAATTTTAAGGCTCAACGTTTTGTCCGGCATCGCAACTGTAAAAGTCGGCGACGAAGTCAAAAAAGGGCAGACTATAATTTCGGGGCAATACGTTCACGCCGATAAGACGATAAAAACCTACGCCCTCGGCGAAGCGGTTATCGAAACGACTTTCGTGTACGAATACGAATCGGCGGGCAAAGGCAGGCAATACGAAAACAGAGCGGTCGCGCTCGGTAAGGCCGGTCTCGGCGAAACGGAAATTATTTCGACTGCGGTCGAACTCGACGAGTCGGGAGAGAAAGAGAAGATTATTTACAGGGCGATTTTTACGATCGCGGTAACGGTTAAATAAACGGAGTATAAGTATGGCGGATATATCTGTTACGGTCAATATGGGCAATCTTAAAGATTTGTCGGCGCTGCTCGGCGTACTGGACGAAAATCTCAACGTGATCGCCCGCGAAACGGGAGTTACGACGTACGTCGAAGGCACGAAAATCAAACTCGTCGGCCCGGAAGATAACGTAAAACTTGCCGAAACCGTCGTTGCCAAACTCGGCGACATAGTCAAGGCGGGCGAGCCTATCGACAAAACGCGCATAATTTATTGCGTGGAACTTGCGAAAGAGGGTAACGCCGAAGGCATAGAAAAAGTTATGTCGGGTGTGGTCGCGATTACTTCGCGCGGCAAACAGATTAAGTGCAAGACCGTCGGGCAGAAAAAATACGTCGATGCGATAAAGAAAAACACCGTAGTTTTCGGAGTGGGACCTGCGGGAACGGGTAAAACATATCTTGCGGTTGCGCTTGCGGTTTCGGCGTTCAAAAACAAAGAAGTCGAAAAAATCATACTTACCCGTCCGGCGGTGGAAGCGGGTGAAAAACTCGGGTTTTTACCCGGTGATCTTCAGAATAAAGTAGACCCCTATCTTCGTCCGTTGTACGACGCCTTGCAGGAGATGCTCGGTATGGACGGATACCTGAAACTTATCGAAAGGGGAGTAATCGAAATCGCTCCGCTCGCGTATATGCGCGGCAGAACGCTTTCCGACGCGTTTATAATTTTAGATGAAGCGCAGAACACGACGAAAGAGCAGATGAAAATGTTCCTGACTCGTATGGGCGACGGCAGTAAAATGGTAATAACGGGCGATCTTACGCAGATAGATTTGCCCGAGGGCAAAAAGAGCGGACTTAAACACGCAACGACGATACTTAAAAACGTAAACGGAATAGGTATAATCAACCTTACCGCGTCGGACGTCGTAAGACATTCGCTCGTTATGGAAATAATACGCGCTTACGAGCGCGCCGAAAAGGAATCGGCAAAACAAGGAAGCAATGAAAAGCACTAACGAAAAACTTATCAGATGGGAAAAGTCGGATTTTGCCCGGGTGATATCGTATTTTGCGATACACACGGCGATAATCATGTTCTTATTTCTGTTCGCGCTTGCGTTAAGCGCAAATTTCGATATGTCGCTGATGTGGCAGCATTTACTCGGTAACGGCGTTCTGGGAACGGTCTTTTATCTCGTAATATCGGTATGCCTTTTATCGTGCGGCGTGTTTCTGTACTTCTGGTTCGAAGACAGAGATTTTCTGTACTACGGCAAAAACGTAAACATGTTGTTCGTAATACTCGAAGTTTCCATGCTTATGACGTTTGCGATAGGCAAATGGCGTAGCGTTTACGCCCGTCCGTTCGCGCTGTGCGCTCTGCTCGTGCTTATGGTATCGGACAGGCGTAAAGCGATGTTTATGAATTGTATAATATGCCTGCTCGTGTTTATGTCCGACGCATTCGTGTCTATCGACTTAAACGAAGACAGAGCGTTATACGCGACGCTCGTCATCGGATTTATCACGAGTAATATGGCGATTTATCTCGTCGACGGACAAGGCGCGAGATTCAAGGTTTTGCTTCTCGGCTTGCCGATTGCAATTCCCGTAGTCTGTTCCTGTCTGCTTCTCAACGTAGATACCGTCGCGGTAAAGTGGGCGGACTATCTTATCGACGGTTTCGCTTCGGGTTTCCTGTCGGTTATACTCATGACTCTCTGGCTGCCGCTTTTCGAAGAAGTCTTTTCCGCGCTTACTAACTACCGTTTGTCGGAACTTACGGACCATAAAGCGCCGCTTATCAAGGCTCTTATCGATACGGCTCCCGGAACTTTCAATCACTCGGTCGCGCTTTCCACGCTGGCTGAAAGTTGCGCCACGGCGATAGGCGAAAATCCGCTTCTCGCAAGGGCGTGCGCCTACTATCATGACGTAGGTAAACTCAAAAACCCCGAATTTTTCACCGAAAATCAGACGGGTAGAAACCTTCACGACGAACTCACGCCCGAACTTTCGACCGAAATCATACGCTCGCACGCCAAAGACGGCTACGACATTATATTAAAGTATCATTTGCCGAAAATTCTCGCCGACGTCGCCATTCAACACCACGGCACGTTACCTATCAGATATTTCTACGTCAAGGCGACGAAGTACACAGACGGCGATCTCGATATTGCGAAATTCTCCTATGCGGGACCGAAACCGCAGACCAAAATCGCGGCAATAATAATGATTGCCGACGGTTGCGAAGCAAAGGTCAGGACGCTTAAAGACCGTACGGCGGATAAAGTAGAGCAGGCGGTAAGGGATATAATCGAAGAGAGAATGTCGTTCGGGCAGTTCGACGAATGCGATTTGACGATGAAGGATATAGACGTTATCCGTCATACCATAACCCGCGCGCTTGCGGGGATTTATCACGGAAGAGTGGAATACCCCAAACTTAAAATCGGAAATCGGAAAACGGAGAAAAGCGATGAGTAATCTCGTGGTTTATTGCGAAGACGAAGAAGGTAAAAATTACCCCTTGCAGACGGTAGCCGACGCGGCGGGCAAAATACTTAACCAGAGCGCTCCGCTCGCGATAGAAGTCGCTTTCGTCGGCGAAGACGAAATACGCGCGCTCAACAGGGACAAGCGCGGTAAAGACGCCGTTACCGACGTATTGTCTTTCCCCTACTACGACGGCATAAGACGTAAAACGATCGATATAAACGACTATGCGGGCGACGTTGACGAAGAAGACGGAAGGCTGCTTATAGGCAGTATCTGCGTCTGTGAGAAACGGGCGAAAGAGCAAGCCGCGGACTTCGGACATTCGGTAAGTCGCGAAGTGTGCTATCTCGTCGCGCACGGAATATTACATTGTTTCGGTTACGACCATATCGAAAAAAACGACGAAGAAGAAATGACCGCGCTCGCCGAAAAAATCATGTCGGCGGCGGGGATAGAAAGGAAATTATGAAAAGCGGAACGGTTGCCGTAGTGGGCAGGTCGAACGCGGGTAAATCCACGCTCGTAAACGTGCTCGTCGGCGAAAAAATATCCATAACGTCACCTAAACCGCAGACTACGAGAGATCGTATCTACGGCGTTCTGACTACCGAAGATTATCAGATAGTTTTCGAAGATACGCCGGGGCTTTATAAGGCGAAAAACGCGCTTAATTCCCGCATGCAGCGAGAAGCCGTTTCTACCGCGAAAGACTGCGACGTCATATTGTTCGTCGTCGACGGACACGCTGGCGTCAGCGAAGAAGACGTGGCGACGGCTAAAAAATATTGCTCGCTCGGCGTGCCGACCGTTATTGCGATTTCCAAAACCGATATAACGGATAAAAACAGATTGCCCGAAAATCTGCTTGCCATGTCGGAAACGGGCGCGGACGAGATTATTCCCGTTTCGGCGAGAAAGGGCAAAAACGTAAAAGAACTGATTACGGTTTTGCTTAAATATATGCCGGACGGCGAGTACGTTTTTAACCCCGACGCCGTTTCGGATAAAAGCGAAAAGTTTATGGTCGGCGAACTTATGCGCGAAAAAATTCTGCTTAAATACGAAAAAGAGATTCCGCACGGAGTTGCGGTCGTCGTAAACGAATTTTCTCGTCGCGGAAACGGGATATACGATATAGACCTCGATATAATTTGCGAAAAACCCAACCATAAGGCGATTATCATAGGTAAAGGCGGACAAGCCCTGAAAGAAGTTTCCTCTTTTGCGAGAGAGTCTATGGAAAAATTTCTGGGCGCGAAAGTCTATCTTAAAACCTACGTAAAGGTAAAAGAAAACTGGCGCGATCGAGCAGATTTGCTCGATCAATACGGCTACGGTAAAAAAGATTGACCGTATAAAAACCCGGATCGGGAGCAAGATAGGGGTATGAAAACTCCTGAAAAAATCGCGTGGGAACTCTTTGAAAAAACGGGTAAACCGGGTTACTATATGCTTTACAGAAAACTGAAAGGCGAAGACGAAATCACGAAAGACTGAAATGGACTTAAAGGTAAACGGAATAACGCTTTCGGCGGTCAATTATAAAGAAAGCGACAGAATTTTGAACGTGTTTACGCTCGAAAGAGGTAAAATCACGGTGAACGCGCGGGGCGTAAGAAAAGCCAACGCGAAGATGAAAGCGCTATCCGAACCTTTTTGTTTTGCCGAAGTCGTTTTAGCCGAAAAGTCCGGCAGATTTACCGCGACCGAAGTCAACGTTTTCGATAGTTTTTATCCGCTTCGGTTAGACGTAAAAAAATATTACGCGGGGCTTTGCGCGCTCGAATTTACCAACGCGTTTTTCCCCGAAGAAACCGTTTCGGAAGAACAGTTCGCTCTGCTCGTAAAATATTTGAAAAAGTTGAGCGAAGAGGGCTGCGAGGCGGAAAGTCTGCTCGTCGAGTTTTTGATAAAATCGGTAAGAATAAGCGGGTACGCTCTCGATTTTTCTGTATGTCCGCGGTGCGGAAAAGAGATTAAAAGCCGCGCTTATTTTTCGGTTTCCGCAGGCGGCGTCGTGTGCGAAAAATGTGTCCGCAACGGCGATAAAGAATTTTCTTACGCCACTTACGACTGTCTTAAAAAACTTGCTTGCGGCGAAGACGTAAGAGATACCGCCGCTTCGGAAACGATAAAAAATTGTCTCAGATTTTTTGCGTATTACGTGTCGTCGGTTGCGGGCGTAACCTTAAAATGCCTGCCGCAACTCATATCGTTAGGATAATCCGGAAATAAACGGCCGTCAGTTGCCGACAAAAGGAGTAAAATATGGACGATTGTTTGTTTTGTAAATTCGCCAAAGGCGAAATTCCCGTAAACAAAGTTTACGAAGACGAAGATTTTATCGTTATAAGAGATATAAATCCTCAGGCGAAAAATCATTTTCTGGCTATACCCAAAACGCATTTCAGGTTGTTGTCGGAAATGACCGAAGACGACGCCGAACTACTTAAACGAATACTTAAAAAAATTCCGACTCTCGAAAAAGAGTTGGAACTTAAAAACGGTTACAGGCTCGTTATAAATCAGGGCGACGACGCCGGGCAGACCGTTCCGCACCTGCATATACATATTCTTTCGGGACAAAAAATGGGTTGGCAACCCGCGTAACTCGGCAATTCCCGACAAGGCGGTTTAACGAAATACTTTAATAAAAGGAGCAATCGATTATGGAAGACTTTTTAAGCGTAATCAGGACGAGAAGGAGCGTAAGGGCGTATAAACCCGACGGCGTTCCCGAAGAACTTTTAGACAAAGTACTCGAAGCGGGCGTTTACGCGCCGACGGGTAGAAACATGCAGTCGCCCGTTATAGTGGCGGTTACGGACAAGGCGACGAGAGATTACGTTTCGGGGCTTAACGCGAAAGTGCTGGGCGTCGATACCGACCCGTATTACGGTGCGCCCGTAATTTTGCTCGTGCTTGCCGACGGAAACGTCAATACGTTCGTGGAAGACGGCGCGTGCGTGCTGGAAAATATGATGCTCGAAGCGCACGCTTTGGGGCTTGCTTCGGTGTGGGTACACCGCGAACGCGAAATATTCGATTCGGAAGAGGGCAAAGCCTTGCTTCGTAAGTGGGGTCTTGGCGAAACCTTGCGCGGAATAGGCAGTATCGCGCTCGGTTACGCGGCTGTCGATTTGCCGAAAGCCGCTCCGAGAAAAGAGGGATATATAGTCAAAATTTAACGACCGATATAAAAACGGGGGGGGGGGGGGGGCAAGGTTTTCTCTCCCCCCCCCCCCGTGCGTGGGGGTG